>JAZKDS010000284.1:1429-6027 GCA_040387455.1 Bacteroidota bacterium | reverse complement strand
TTTGCGTCGTTCCAGCAATTCAGGATTTGTAATCGGGTTATTTTCGCCGCTAAGTTCGCGGTCAATTTTTTCAATCCTGTCCAGCGAGTCATCAATATAAAACACAAGGTTAGGCACCTTGCGCAGCTGCAGCTTAACGCGCTGGCTAAGGTCATGCTTAATAAGTGGGGCATTGCTTTTTACAGCCGCCAGTATTTCGGCACCTTTCTCGGTAGGAAATACACTTACATACACCTTTGCTATAGAAAGGTCTGATGTTACCACTACTTTAGATATAGAGAGTACAAGATTGCTCACGCCGTTTTTGCGCACTTCGCCCTGTAGTATATCTACAAGGTCTTTTTGCAATAGTGCGCCTATTTTTTTTTGCCTATTCGTTTCCATTTTGCAAAAATACTGAATTTTTTAATGGCTTGAGGTTTTAAGTTGCACACAGGTAAAGTAAACTAGCGGGCAAAGTTTTATATTTGTCGGATAACTCTCCCACGTTATGATTCAAGAACTATATAAACTTTATCATCGACACGATAAATCGACACGCATACCCTTAGAAGATTTCAATACTGAGGTTTTCGCAGGAATTTTAAGACTTTATCCGGATATCCTTAATGCATTTACTATCTTTCTAAATTTACCTGAAGACAATTATCTTGTTTTAACACAAACTCATTATCGTATTGAAGCAGATCCTAATTGCAGAATTGATTTAGAACTACGAGGAAGCCAAAATGTCTGTTTTATTGAGAATAAAGTTCATTCTGCTGAGGGACATATACAATTAGACAGGTATTGTCGGGCTATGGATAAACACTATAACAACAAATCTACCTATTTACGGTACTGCACAAAATACTCTGATCCAAAGTTAGAAAAACGCCATAATTTCCAACAAATTAGATGGTATCAGGTTGCTAAATTGCTTGAAAATTATGATCCAAATCCACAAATAAACGATTATCTAAAATTCTTAAAATTACATCAAATGTCCGTTAATTTTACTTTATCTGCTGCCGATATTTCTGCAATAGCGAATACTAGAGATACTTCGAACAAGCTAGCCCTTTTTATTCAAGATTCTAGAGATTCTTTTAAAGCTTTTTTCAAACCAAGGAAATATAGCCACCAAAATTCTATTGGTACAAATCAACACCATACGAGAATAGCCAATTATACTCTAGATATTTTAAAAAACAGAGAGGGTTATACAGAATTATTGTATTGTATGGATTTGGAGAGAGTGAAACTTCAAACACAAATTTACATTCAAAAAAGTCATCCTCAAAAAGTTGATCTTTTGGACGTTGCTAGAAAATTTGGTAAATTCAAGATCGACGAAGTCGAGCCGGGATTTATTATTTATAGGGATTATAAAATATATCATCTAATTGACAATTCTGCGATAGACAAAGAAGTTAAAGAATGGTTCTATGAAAGTTTTGAAATTTTTGCTGCATTTATCTTTTCTACACCAGAGCTTAATTGGGATATAATTGTAGATTCCCCTCAAATTCCCAATAAATTGTAATGTTATGAAAAAAATAGAACACATAGGCATTGCCGTAAACAGTTTTGATGTATCAATACCGTTGTTTGAAAAACTGCTCAACACGCCCTGCTATAAAACCGAAGAGGTAGCAAGCGAAGGGGTAAAAACGGCTTTTTTCCAGAATGGGCCCAACAAGATTGAGTTACTGGAAGCCACAACCCCCGATAGCCCTATTGCCAAGTTTTTAGAAAAAAAAGGCGAAGGCATTCACCACATTGCATTTGATGTAGAAGATATAGCAGCCGAGATTGCCCGCCTTAAAGCAGAGGGCTTTACCGTGCTTAATGAAATCCCTAAAAAAGGTGCCGATAATAAGCTGGTAGCCTTTTTGCACCCTAAGGGCACTAATGGGGTACTTATTGAGCTAACGCAGGAAATAATCTTTTAAAAAGTTGGGAGTTGCGGATTAGAACTGCAACAACTCGCATCCCTTAGCCCACAACTTTTTGCGATATATGAAAAATCGCATCGCCCTGGTATACAATGGGGCCATCGTTGCTATTAATAATGTAGCCGCTGTTTGGGGCTTTTACTTTTTGCTCAAACTTACCAAACGGATCTGTTATACAAGCAATTACCTCGCCTTTTTCTACATATTTACCGGGAGCAATTCTGTTTTGCAGCAAGCCGCTGTGGCGCGCGCGTATCCAGGTAGAGCTTTCAATATAAATAGGACCCGCATCGGGCTTGTGTGCATTTTTGCGGGGGTTTAGCATGCCCAGGTGCTCCAGCACCCGTTTGGCGCCGTGCACAGCCTCCTGTGTAACATTATCATTAATATCAAGCGATTTACCGCCTTCAAACAGCAGCATTTTCACACCCAGCTTGCCCACGGCATTCCTGAAAGATCCTGCTATATTTTTAGAAAATAGCGTGAAGGGCGCGTTAAACACATCGCTCAGTTCTTTCAGTTCGGCGTTATTAGGCACAATGCGTATTTGCGGGGCGTTAAAGCGGCTGGCACCACCGGCATGAAAATCAATAGCATAATCAACATGCGGAATAATTTCCTTGAGCATGTGCCAGGCAAAGCGGCTGGCCAGTGATCCGTTCCTGCTACCCGGGAACACCCGGTTAAGATCGCGCCCATCTGGAAACTCGCGGCTTTTATTCACAAAACCAAATACATTGATAACGGGTATGCAAATAATAGTACCTCGCTTGGGCTTGTTTATTTTGCGTACAATAATCTGGCGCACAATTTCGATACCGTTTATCTCATCGCCATGCAGACCTGCCGAAAACAGCACCACGGGGCCATCTATCTTAGAGCGCTCTACAATTATAGGAATTTTAAGCTTGGTCATGGTATGCAGGCGGGCAATTTCCATGTTTATGGTTTTGCTCTCGCCGGGCAGTATGGTTTCGCCAAGAATGGTAATGTCTTTATTAGGCATAGGTTATTGTTGTTGCTCCTAATGCAAATATGGTTAATTATTACCTTAAAATAAAGTTTTTTGAATGCCATACACCACCCTCTTTTACCATTTTGTTTTTACCGGCTATAACAAACCATAGTTAATGCCGTTTACAGGTAACAATTTCTTTGTTAACTTTGTTACATGCAAACGCCGCTGGAATTACAAATACAAACCTTACCGGATAGCCCGGGGGTATATCAATATTTTGACAAAGACGAAAAACTACTGTATGTAGGCAAGGCCAAAAACCTTAAAAAACGCGTAATGTCTTACTTTAATAAGGTGCACGAGGTAGGCCGCACCCGTGTTATGGTACGCAAAATTGTGACCATTAAACATATAGTGGTGCTTACCGAAAGCGAGGCGCTACTGCTGGAAAATAACCTGATTAAAAAGTTGCAACCACGTTATAACGTGATGCTTAAGGATGATAAGACCTACCCTTGGATTTGTATCAAGAACGAACCGTTTTCGCGTGTTTTTAGTACGCGTAACGTAATTAAAGACGGCAGCGAATACTTTGGCCCTTATACCAGTTTCAGGACGGTACACACGCTACTAGACCTTATAAAAGAGCTGTATCCGTTACGTACCTGCAATTATGACCTCAGCCACCACAACGTGCAGAGTGGTAAGTATAAAGTGTGTTTAGAATATCATTTGGGCAACTGTAAAGGCCCGTGCGAAGGCCATGAACCCTTAAATGTGTACCAGCACCATGTAGATGCCATAAGAGAGATACTTAAAGGCAATTTTAAAGAAAGCCTTAAAGATTTTAAAAAGCTGATGATGGAGCTGGCTGCTGATATGCGCTTTGAAGAAGCCCAGCGCATCAAGCAAAAGATAGAAGCACTCGAAGGTTACCAGTCGCGCAGCACGGTATTTAACCCACGCATTAATAACCTGGACTGCTTTACCATTATTAGCGATGAGGCCATGGCTTATGTAAACTTTATACAGGTATCGCACGGAGCTATTATAAGGAGCCATACCATGGAGATAAAGAAAAAACTGGAGGAGCCCGATGAAGAGCTGCTGCAAATTGCCGTGGTAGAACTGCGCGAGCGCTTTAGATTGCTAAGCCGGGAAGTATTAGTATCTCATGAAATAAACTTGGGCGAAGATGTAAAGGTTACCGTACCCAAACTGGGCGATAAAAAAATGATACTGGATATGAGCGAGCGCAATGCACGCTTTTACAGGATGGACCAGTTGAAGCAAATTAAGATTGTAGACCCCGACAGGCATACCAACCGTATTATGGCGCAAATGAAAAAAGACCTGCGCCTGCCCGAAGAGCCCCGCCATATAGAGTGTTTTGACAACTCAAACATACAGGGCACCAACCCCGTGAGCGCCTGTGTGGTGTTTAAAGATGGTAAGCCCAGCAAAAAAGACTACAGGCACTTTAATATAAAAACCGTAGAAGGCCCTAATGACTTTGCCAGTATGGAAGAGGTGGTTTTCCGCCGGTACCGCCGCCTGCTCGACGAGAACGAGCCTTTGCCGCAACTCATTATTATAGATGGTGGCAAGGGCCAGTTATCATCGGCATTAAAAAGCCTGGATGAACTGGGGCTTCGCGGAAAAATAACTATCTTAGGCATAGCTAAGCGCCTGGAAGAAATTTT
>JAZKDS010000284.1:0-1419 GCA_040387455.1 Bacteroidota bacterium | reverse complement strand
ACCGCTATACCTTGACAAAAAGAGCGAAACGCTTAAAATAATACAGCACCTGCGCAACGAGGCACACCGCTTTGGCATAACCCATCACCGCGATAAACGCAGCAAGGGCGCACTAAAAACCAGCGTAGAAGAGATTCCGGGCATTGGCGAAAAAACCATGGTTACGCTTATTAAAGAGTTTAAGTCGGTAAAACGACTAAAGGAAGCCCCGGAGGCAGATATTGCAAAAGTGGTTGGGCCATCTAAAGCCAAAAAAATTATAGAATATTACCAAGCCAAAACCAGCTAAATGAAAAAATTGTTTCTCCTGTTGTTCTGCCTCTCTGTTACAGGGACTGTTTTTGCGCAGGAGAAAAAAGCCAAACCAAAAATTGGCGTGGTGCTTAGCGGTGGCGGTGCAAAAGGCCTGGCACACATAGGCGTGCTAAAAGTGCTTGAAGAAGCCGGTATAGAAATATCCTACATAGGCGGCACCAGCATGGGTGCTATTGTAGGCGGGCTGTATGCCAGCGGCTATTCGGCTACAGAGCTTGATTCTATTTTCCGGTCGCTGGATGCCGATGCACTCCTGCGCGATTTTACACCACGCGGCTCCAAGAACTTTTTTGAAAAGCGTAATGATGAAATGTATGCACTTCAGCTGCCCTTTAAAAACTTTAAAATAGGCTTCCCCACGGCATTCAGCAAGGGGCTTTACAATTATACTACCGTAAACAAACTAACGGAGCATGTGCGCCACATTCGCGATTTCAACAAGCTGCCCATACCCTTTGTGTGTATAGCAACTGATATTGAAACCGGCCGCGAAGTAGTGCTGCGCAAAGGCGTATTGCCCGATGCCATACTGGCCAGCGGGGCGTTTCCATCATTATATGCACCGGTAGAAATTGAGGGCCGCCTGCTTATTGATGGCGGTGTTACAAACAACTATCCTATTGAAGAAGTACGCAAAATGGGCGCAGATATTATTATTGGTGTAGATGTGCAGGATCCGCTTAAAACACGCGACCAGATAAAAGGGGCCACAGGTGTTTTGGTACAGATAAACAACTACCAGATGATCCAGAAGATGGAGGCCAAAAGCGCCGCAACCGATATTTACATAAAGCCAGATATATCAGGCTTTACCGTGATATCTTTTGATGACGGCCGCGCTATTATTGACAAAGGCGAAGAGGCAGCCCGAAAAATTATAGATGAATTAACGCCACTGGGTACCGGAGCACCTTTGGTTAAAAAACGCATACCGGCACAAGACTCCTTGTTTGTAGAAGAAATTCGTATTAAAGGGCTTAAAAACTACACCCGGTCTTATGTAATAGGCAAGCTTAACTTTAAGCCGGGCACAAAAATTACGTACGAGGATTTTAACAGCGGCATAACCAGCCTTAACGCCACACAAAACTTTACGTCTATAAA
>JAZKDS010000283.1:15827-18288 GCA_040387455.1 Bacteroidota bacterium | reverse complement strand
GGCAAAGTTTTTTGCCACGAATTGCACCAATTTACACAAATCTATAATTAGCGAAATTAGTGTAATTCGTGGCTAACTATTATATTTGTTACAAACCTTAAAAAGCATGGAGCCTTACTTTGAGCAGATAAACAAAAACATTAGCCGTTATGTAGATTTTACACCCCAGGAGCTGGAAATTTTTAACTCGCTGATGGAATACAAGCGCGTGCCTAAAAAAACCATTATGCTGCGCGAAGGTGAAGTTTGCCCCTTTGAGGCGTTTGTAGTAAAAGGCTGTGTACGCAAGTATTATATAGACCCCAATGGCTTTGAAGTGATACTGCAATTTGCCATAGAAGACGGCTGGGTGGGCGATATATCCTTCAGCATTACAGAGCAAAAACCAAGCAAGCTGTATATTGAAACCCTTGAAGACAGCGAGTTCCTGATGTTTAACCCCGAAACCAAGGAGGAGCTTTTTGCCCGTGCACCCCGTTTTGAGCGCGCCTTCAGGATATTGATGCAGCGCCACCTTTGGGTTACCCAAAACAGGCTTATAAATACCATTAGCAAAACAGCACTCGATAAATACATTGAATTTTTAGACCAGTACCCTACCCTGCCCCAGCGTGTGGCTCAGCATTACATTGCCAGCTACCTGGGTATTTCGGCCGAATTTTTAAGCAAAACCAGGGCGAAATTGGTAAAGATGTAGTTTTTTTTGTTTGAAATTGGTTAACTAATCCATGTAGGGATTATTCCCCTATCTTTTATTTCCCATTTGCCCTTGCTGTTTCTGTGCAATATAAACAGCATGCCTCCTCCGCAAAGGTTACCACAGTAATTATTACATTCTATATAGGCAGTGGTATAATCTTTAGAGAAAATGGGCCTGCTTAACGATATATAACTGTAACTTGTTTTATCCTTATAATCGTTGTGAGATACAATTTTAATTTTCCTGGCTAACCTTAGTGTATCAATAGTAATACGGGTAGTATCGGCAGCCTGTTTTTTCATAAAGCGGATATCTTCTTTTGTCAGGCCTTCTATTTTATTTGCAATCCCTGCCCTGTAATGCACAACAAATGCCGTCATCTCTTGTACCTGTCCGGCAATCCTTTTTTCGGCAAGGCAGTAATTTATAACTTCATAAAATACTTTATCAGGATTTAAGTGCACGGGCTTTTGCGGCAAAGTATCTAGAACGGTTTTAATTACTGTGCTAGCCGAATCTTTTTTAACCGGGTCCGGTTTTGTAGTGACGGTTTTTCTCGATGCAGGATTTGGTGCTTTGGGTACATCTTTCTTGCACGACATTAAAAACGTTAAGGCAAATAACAGTGGCAGATATTTTTTCATGATACTGGAGGCTGGTTTTTATCAAACGTAAGAAATAGCAGTACTATTATCCTGCCAGTTTTTAGAAAACAAGGGCAAACTTATCTAATTTAGCTCCAACGGGATAACTTTTATTGGTTACCTCATGGAGCCTGATCGCCAGCTGGGTACTATTTTAACTACTTTCCATCCTGAAGCTTCTTTTTTAAGGATGAACACTTTTCCCTCACCACGTTCTGGGCCATAGTAACCTATTGCCATAATAGCATAATCTTTTTTTACAGAAAAAGTAGGCAAATAAATGTCAAGATACTTATTGCCATATCTTTTAGCAACTTCATTTCTATATTGATCATAATGGTCGCCATATTCTTCACGTAACTTACTAAGGTTGATTATTGTATAATCTTTAATGCGAGATGGGTCTAACCTGAAATCGTGGCGCCAGTATTCGGTATAAGCACGCAGATTTTTTTGATCTTTACGCGAAAACATAGAATCATTCTTTTCAATTATATAACGAAGATCTTTACTGTGCGCCTCAACATCCTGTTTATCATTAATAAATTTACAGTGGTAAGCCACTACATTTTTATCTGCCAGACATGCATTCATCACTTCATACAATAGGCTGTTAGACACATTTTGGCCTGCTATTTCAGGAAGGGTGTCGGCTAAAGTTTTTGTTGTAAACTCTGTTTGTGCCTCAACTGGAGTAAGAGGTTTTGCGGCCTGTTGTAATTTTGCAGTTTGTACAACATTTTTTTGAGGCCTGGATGCTACTGGAATACTTTCTTTTTTGCAGGAAGTGAACAGGATTATAAAAATTAGAAAAATGCCGAGGAGCGTTTTCATTTTTTGTAGGATTGGTTGTTTATGTAAACATAAAACTTTGGTTTTAATTTTTAACTTTTAATTTAATTTTTTACGCACACTTACTTTTAAGTTTTAAAAACAAAAATTTTATTTATAGCATTTTTTAAATCAATAGATTTTTAGACTGAATTTAAAAAAATAACGGGCTTAAGATTAGCGCAAAAAATTAGCCGATTCTGAGTTCCGAAAGTGAAATATTAAGCACTTTTGAGCACCTAACAGTAAGAATTTACTCTATTTCAGTTTGCGGTACACAGGGTAC
>JAZKDS010000283.1:0-15817 GCA_040387455.1 Bacteroidota bacterium | reverse complement strand
ACTGCATATGCGATTTTTCGTAGTATTCAGAATGCTCATAAATCCAGTCGAGCTGTGCCGTTACATCCCAGGCAAATGCTTTGTCGTTCAGCTTTTTAGCATCATATTCAGCTCTTAGTTTGGGGTCTTTCTTTAAAAGTTGTGCTGCGGTATCTTCAAACACATAGGCCGAATAATACTCTTTTTGCTGTAGTATGGCATCAAAGAAATTCCAACCAAAAAATGAATCAACAGCCTGTGGCTCAAGCATTTCAATCAGGTATTTTACTCCCGGTTGCGTGGTTGTAATCACAAAATCGCCTTTATGGAAGCCTATTTTTTGGGTTGTGGCGGCTACCTCAACATTATTGTGCGGATAATGCCCTTCATACGGATAAGCCGCTGTTTTATAATTGGTTATACGATAAGACTCTACCTCAAACTCGGTGTCTTTAGCCAAGACCTCTACCCCTATGTTATTGATTTTCAGCAAGTCAACAACCGGCCACCATTGCTGTGGTATAATATAAGCCTGCGGTATATTTACCTGAACCTTAGGCTGGTACTGCTGGTAGTACTTAACCACCTTGGTAAACGGCTTAGCCCTGTCATAATACAAACGCTGCTGACCTGTTACCGTACTGGGCTTATAATCAGCCTCGTATCCTAAAAATGGCAATAGGGAAACCTTGGCAGAATCTATCTCCCATTGCAGCGTGTAGCGGCTGCCCGGCTTGTAGTTATCAAAGTTATCGGCCCGTAACCCCTTAATTTCATTATAGTTAGCATTAAGATAGCTAAGGGTTTGCACCATATATTCATACGTTGCCGCTACCCTTACTTTATACTCCTTAAGCATATGGGTTTCTGGCATAGAGGCGGGCACGTTAAACATTGAGGCATAGCCTGTTGAGTAGCGCGGAGTATCCATAAACTGCGCAAAACCGGTTTCGGGCGTATCACCATGAATATTTACATAAGGTGTTGATTCTATGCCTTTTGCCTTCATAGCAGCAAGTATGGCAGGCATCATATTGGTCTTGAAGTATTCGCCTAACTCTCCCCCTAACTTTTGGTGTTGGGTGGCTATATAGGTAAATACATACTGATAATCAGCACCGTTACTTACATGGTTATCTATAAATACGTCGGGTTGCACCTTTTGAAAGATGGATGCAAAGCTTCGGGCATCTTTAGTATCGGCCTTTACAAAGTCGCGGTTAAGGTCAAAATTACGGGCATTGCCCCTAAAACCGTAGCTTTCAGGTCCATTTTGGTTGGCACGGCTATGGCTGCCGCGGTTAAGCATGCCACCAATATTATACACCGGAATGGCCACAACTACCGTGTTTTGAGGTGTTTGGAGCTTTCCGGTTGCCAGGTCGCGGTAGAGCATCATGGTGGCATCTATACCGTCGGGCTCGCCGGGGTGTATGCCGTTATTAACAAGCAGTACCGCCTTATTTTTTTGTATTTCGCTGAAATTAAAAACCTTAGCAGGATTAAATATTACAATATGCAGGGGCTGGCCACCATCGGTAGGACCCATTTCGAGCACCTGAATGGTTTCAAAGTCCTTATCCAAAAGCTTGTAAAAGGCTATGGTTTCATCGTAAGTAGCGGTCTGGTTGCCGTTGCCCTTTTCATAAGGCGTAGTGTAAGAAGCCTTATTTTGTGAAAGCGCAACTGCCGGAACCAGCAGCAAAAAGTATAGTTTAATCATTAAATATCAATTATTTAACCCTTACAGCATCGGGTACCAGTATGGTATAATCTCCTCCGTTGCGCAATACATCGCGTACAATGCTGGAGCTGATGTAAGAGGTTTTAGCCGCTGTAAGCAAAAATACCGTTTCTATTTTACTGAGCTGGCGGTTAGTATGGGCAATGGCTTTTTCAAACTCAAAATCGGCGGGATTGCGCAGCCCACGAAGAATGAATTTAGCACCAACTTTTTTGCATAGGTCTATGGTAAGCCCCTCATAGGTAATCACTTCCACTTTCGGTTCATCTTTAAAAGACTCCCTGATAAAGCCAAGACGCTCTTCTATGGTAAACATGTACTTCTTCTCGGCATTAACGCCAATAGCAACAATAACCTTATCAAAAAGGCTGATGCCACGCTTTATAATATCGTGATGCCCAAGGGTAATAGGGTCAAAAGATCCTGGAAATACGGCGGTTTTCATCAATTTTTAGTTTAAAGGTTAAAGGTTCAGGTTGCAAACTGATTACTGAACACTATTATCTGTTATAACTACTTCTTCCAAAGCACTTTTCTGTGCTGAGCAAGGGCAATCTCGCTATCCAGCAAATCGCTCATAGCAATGCCGGCATGTTGTGCCTGCTGCGGGAAAATGCTCTGCGGCGAAAGGCCTGGGTTTGTATTGATCTCTATAAAATGGGGTTCGCCATCCATAACAATAAAATCGGTACGGCTAAAACCGCTCATACCCAGGGCTTCATAGGCTTTAGCAGCCATTTCGCGCACTTTTTGCTCGGTAAGGGCATCAAGGCGTGCGGGCGTTATTTCTTCGCTCTTACCCAGGTATTTGGCTTCATAATCAAAAAAGTCGTTGTGCGATACTATCTCCGTAAGCCCTAAAACAGTGGTGTTTCCGTTATAATTCAGCACCCCTACAGATACCTCTGTGCCTTTCAGGTAGCTTTCAATAAGTATATCGGTATCTTCGGCAAATGCAAATTCCAACGCTTTTTCAAGCTCCTGAATATCATTCACTTTACTCACACCCAAGCTGCTACCGCTCTGGTTGGGTTTTACCATAAATGGAATTCCAAGTGTGTTTACAATATCTTCACCGGTAATGGCATCGCCTTTAGAAAGGTATATCGATTTTGCCCTTGGTATGTTGAACTTGCTCAGTACACTTAATGTATCGCGCTTATTAAAGGTAAGTGCGCTCTGGTAAAAACCACAGCCGGTATAAGGCAGCCCAAGCAGTTCCCAGTACGATTGCAGGTGACCGTCTTCGCCGGGAGTACCGTGCACGGTATTTACCGCCACATCAAACGTTGTGGTTTGGCCGTCCTTTTTAAAACTAAAGTCGGCTTTATTAATGGCATATTTGGTGCCGTCTATCAATACATCCCACCCTTCGGGCAGTATATGCACTTCAAACGGGGTATATTTTGTGCGGTCTATATTGTTTAAAATAAGCTGGCCGCTTCTTATGGAAATGACGGATTCATCTGAATATCCGCCCATTACTACTGCTACATTCATAGATATGGTTATGGTTGGCCGGGTTTTTAGTACCCTTAAGCCAACACAAAAATATCATTATTTGCGCAAACTTATAAAGTTTAGTATTATTTATATCTTTGCGGAAACTGTTTTACCTATGAGCCTTAAAAAATTTTTAACGAGTAAAGTGTTTTTCAAGCATCTGGCAATTGCCCTGGGCATTGTGATTGTAGTTATATTTTTACTGCTGCAATGGCTGAGCTGGACTACCAACCACGGCCAGAAAATAGCCGTACCGGACCTTAGAAAAATGAATGTTGAAAAAGCAACTGAGGCTCTTGAAAATATTGATCTTGAAGCCATTGTTCTTGATACTATAGAATTTGATGCACAGTTTCCGCCATACACTATTGTAGAGCAGGACCCGTTGCCTAATGTAAATGTTAAAGAAAACCGTAAGGTTTATGTTAAGGTAAATGCCGGCGGATACAGCACCGTTAAAATGCCCGACCTGATACAAAAAAGCTACAGGCTGGCTGCTCCTATGCTAAAAAGTGCAGGACTTGAAGAAGGCAGCAAAAGCTATGTGCCTTATCTTGCTAAAGATGTAATTTTAGAAATGAAACAAAACGGCAAGACACTTAAGGCTGGTGATAAAGTGATGAAAGCCAGCAGGATTGACCTGGTTCTTGGCGACGGAAAAACCGGCTATCAGGACCCAGACAGCACCAATGTAGATACACAAACACACGAGGAGGAATAAAAAATGACGAAAGCTATTGCAGATATTGATGCCGATAATGAAGAGTTGTATGAGCACCACCGTTTTGAGGCGGGAAAAGCCCAGCAACCATTAAGGGTTGATAAATTTTTAATGAACCTGGTAGAAAATGCTACCCGGAACAAAATACAAAAGGCTGCCGAAGCCGGTAACATTTATGTAAATGATGTGGCCGTTAAAAGCAACCACAAGGTAAAATCGTGCGATATTGTGCGCGTGTTGTTTGAGCACCCGCCTTATGAGTACCTGCTTGAGCCGGAGAATATTCCGTTGAATATAGTGTATGAAGATGACCAGCTGCTTATTGTAAATAAGGAGCCGGGCATGGTGGTTCACCCCGGGCATGGCAACTACAGCGGCACGCTGGTTAATGCGCTGGCGTATCATTTTGAGAACCTGCCCCTGAACAGCAGCGAAAGGCCGGGCCTTGTGCACCGTATAGATAAAGATACATCGGGCCTGTTGGTTATTGCCAAGACCGAAATTGCCATGACGCACCTTACCAAGCAGTTTGCCGATAAAACATCAGAGCGTGAGTATGTTGCTATTGTGTGGGGTAATGTTAAGGAAGACGAAGGCACTATTACAGGCAATATAGACCGCCACATGAAAGACCGTATGCAAATGGCCGTTTATCCTGAGGGCGACCAGGGCAGGCATGCCGTAACGCATTACAAGGTTATTGAGCGCCTGGGCTACGTTACACTGGTAAGCTGCAGGCTCGAAACCGGCCGCACGCACCAAATACGTGTACACATGAAATACATAGGCCACACCCTGTTTAACGACGCCCGCTATGGCGGCGATATCATTCTTAAGGGAACGACCTTTACAAAATACAAGCAGTTTATAGACAACTGCTTTAAAACGCTGCCACGCCAGGCGCTGCACGCCAAAACTCTTGGCTTTGAACATCCTACTACCAAAGAATTTATGCGTTTTGACAGCGAAATACCTGCCGATATGCAGGAATGTATTGCAAAATGGCGCACGTACTCTAAATCGCATACTACTGAAGAAGAGGAGTAGTTTTCAGTCGCAGTCACGGTTTAAAGATAGGAGCATGTCATTTCGACGATAGGAGAAATCCCTAAAATAAAAACAGCCGTACTTTGCTAAGTGCGGCTGTTTTATTACATAAATACCCGGATTTTAATTCTCCTGATTGTTGGACTTAATATAAGTAAGAACCTGGATGGTTGCCTGATGATAAATTTCATCGAGTTCTTCATCATCCCATTCTCTAAGAGTCTCAATATATTCCTCTATAATCAAGTTCATATCTCTTACCAGATAATTTTTATATTCCATGGGTGACCTGGTTTGTAAGAAATCACCAATCTTTTTAAATAATTCAGCATGTTTGTCCATACATTAAATTAAGGCCTTCAAAAACCCCTCTTCTACCCCACTCTTCAGTGCTTTTAAATAAGCCGTACCCACAATAACACCATCAACGCTTTTAAAGGCTTTATCCTTTTTTTCTTTAGAATCGATACCAAAGCCCAGAAATAGCGGAGTATCGCCACACAGGGTTTTCAGTTGGGCATAGCGGGTAGCCAAAGCATCGTTAATAGCATAGCCCTGCCCGGTAATGCTGTTTTGCCCCACAAGGTAGACAAAGCTATTTTGGCAGGCGGCCGCAATGCGCTGCACGCGTTCGTCAGGTGTTAGGGGCGTAATGAGGAACGTAACCGGAACGCCGTACTTTTCAAACGTTTCTCGGTATTTAGTCTGATATAATTCTAACGATAAGTCCGGTAAAATGAGCGATTTGATGCCCAGCTTTTGACAACGGCTTAAAAAATTGTCGAGGCCAAATTGTAGCACCGGGTTCAGGTAGCCCATCAGCACCAGCGGGATATGTATTTCATACTGCATGCTTTCAAGCTGTTGCAGCAGCAGTTCCAGCTTCATGCCGTTGCGCAAGGCTACGGTGCTCGTTTCCTGTATTACAGGGCCATCGGCCATAGGGTCGCTAAAAGGTATGCCCACCTCGGCAAAATCAACGCCCTGTTCCTGCAATTGCAGCAGCTGCCCTTTAAGGCTGTCAAGGTGCGGGTAGCCTGCCGTTACAAATATGCTGACCTGCTTTTTATCTTTTATAAACGGGTTCATAGGCTGCTGAATTTATCCATATAGGTGTTCATGTCTTTATCGCCGCGGCCCGATAGGTTTACCACAACAACATCGTCTTTTTTTAAGGGGAGCCTGCGCAAGGCGAACAGTGCATGTGCACTTTCCAGCGCCGGTATAATACCTTCCAGCTGAGATAGCTCCAGGGCGGCTTCAAGCGCTTCGTCATCGGTAACGGCTATGGCTTTAGCACGGCCTGTGGCAATGGTATGTGCGTGCAGCGGCCCAATGCCCGGATAATCAAGCCCCGCCGAAATAGAATGCGGCTCAGTTACCTGGCCGTCTGCGTCCTGCATAAGTAGCGTAAGGCTTCCGTGCAGCACGCCGGGCGTACCCAGCACACTCGTAGCTGCTGATTGGCCCGAATCAATACCCAGGCCCGCAGCTTCCACGGCTATAAGTGCCACCTCCGGGTTATCATAAAACTGGTAAAAAGCACCGGCGGCATTGCTGCCCCCACCCACACATGCAATTACGGTATCAGGAAAGCTTTTGCCTGTTTTTTCAACAAGCTGCTTTTCAATTTCTTTTGAGATAACCGACTGAAAGTAGGCCACGATTTTAGGGTACGGATGCGGGCCTACCACGCTGCCTATCAGGTAATATGAGTCAGGGTGGTTAATCCAGTGGCGGATGGCCTCATTAGTGGCATCCTTAAGCGTTTTGCTGCCCGATGTTGCGGGGCGCACCTCAGCACCCAGCATCTTCATTCGTTGTACGTTAGGTGCCTGGCGTTCAATATCTTTTTCGCCCATGTACACAATGCAGTTGAGCCCCATAAGCGCGCATACCGTAGCCGTAGCCACGCCATGCTGTCCGGCCCCGGTTTCGGCAATAATATCAGTCTTGCCCATGTGTTTGGCTAATAATATCTGCCCCACGGTGTTGTTGACCTTGTGCGCGCCGGTATGGCATAAATCTTCCCGTTTCAGGTAAATGTGCGCGCCATATTTTTCCGATAGCCTGCCTGCATAATACAGCGGCGTGGGCCTGCCCACAAAGTCCTTCAGCAGGCCGGCATATTCGGTTTCAAAGGCTTCGGTAAAGCAATAGCTGTTAAAGGCGGCATCAAGGGCCTCTACATTGGGGCGCAGGAGTTCAGGCACATAAGCCCCGCCAAACTGCCCGTAAAAGCCTAAATCATCGGTATCTAAATAGGATGTTGTCATGTTCATGTCTTTTAAAAATTGTGCCACCAGCGCGGGATTTTTCTCCTTTGGCGCGGTTTCAAAACGGCTGTTTAAATCGTAACCTGCCAGTTTTGGGTGTTTAAAATTTCTCAGCACTTCCGCGGAATCAGGCCCTATGCCGCCGCTCAGCAAAAAGGGCGTATCTCCCTGATAGGCTTTTAGGACCTGCCAGTCAAAAGCTGTACCCGTACCGCCGTGTTGCAGACTTTTGGTGTCGAATAAAAAGTAATCAACCAAGCCTTCATATGCTTCAGTAGCTTGTAAATCAGCAGCTGTGGCAATGCCAAATGCTTTTATTATTTCAACGCCCTTCGGCAATTGCTTTATAAACTCCGGCAACTCGCTACCATGTAGTTGTATGACATTGAGGTTGTGTTTTGTAACCTGTTCTGTAATATATTCCAGCGACGCATCTACAAAAACGCCCACCTTTTTTTTGGCTGTAGCCAATGTGCTATCAGTAAACCGCTTAGAGCCTTCATAAAATATGAAACCCAGGTAGTCAACAGGTATTTTGCTTACCTGCCTGCTGCTTTGGTTATCCGTCAGGCCACATACTTTTACAATCATGACCTGATGTTTTTAGTGAGTTCCGCTAAATGACCTTCACGCAATATGCTTTCTCCAATGAGCGCCCCGCTGTAGCCTGCCGCTTTTAAGGCAGCAATATCTTCAGGGGTTTTTATACCCGAAGCTGATATCAGCGGTACGCTTTTGGGTAGTATTTTTACCAAATCAAAAGAATGCTGTAAGCTGGTCTGCTGCGCTTTAAGGTCGCGGTTGTTAACGGCAATCAGGTCGACCTCAGCCGGGATAAACCCGACTTCCTCAGCGGTGTGCACTTCGTATAAAACCTCAAGGCCAATCTTGCGCGCCACATTGGTAAGGTAGATGGCTTCTTCAGGGCCTAACACCGCGCCGATTAGCAAAATAACGTCGACACCGGCGGCTTTGGCTTCGTAGAGCTGGATTTCATCAATAATAAACTCTTTGCGCAACAGGGGCAGCCGTACTGCCTGACGTGCCGTTTTTAAATCATCAAGGCTTCCGCCAAAGTAATCGCTATCCGTAAGTATCGATATTCCCGAAGCGCCATTTTGCTCATAAAACTTTACCTGTTCTGTGATATTTATATCCAGTTTTATATCCCCGCCGCTGGGAGATTTACGTTTTATCTCGGCGATGATACCAAAACCTGCATCTATAATACTTTGCTTCAGGGAAAGCGTCTCCCTGCCAAAATTCTCGCTGTCGCGGAAGCTGGCTATGCTTTGCGATTGCTTAAGCAGGGCGACTTCCCTGCACTTGTTTGCTATGATTTGGTCCAGTATGTTCATACCGCTATCTTTTTTAGGTGATGGATGGCTTTTCCTGACAAAATTGCCTCATGCGCTTCGGCGAAAGCCTGTTCAAAGGTTTTTGTAGTGTCGAAGGTTTGTAGTGCCAGCGCCACATTGCCCGCTAAAACTATATTTTGGGCAATGGTGCCTTTACCTTCTAACAGGGTTACCAATATTTTAGCCGAAGCCTCCATTGTATCGCCACCTGAAATTTCGCTTAGCGCGATGTTTTCCTGTAATGGGTTGGTGCCTAAAAGTTCATCGCGGTGCTGACCGAGGATACGGGTAACACCGATGAATGTCAGCTCGTCAAAACCATCCATGCCGTGCAGCACGGTAAAATCTTTACGCTCTGTGCGCAGGGCATGCTGGTACTGGCGCGCCAGCTCTAATGAGTACGTCCCTGTAAGCTGGTGCGTAGGGTGCGCGGGGTTAACCAGCGGCCCCATGCTGTTAAAGAACGTAGCAATGCCCAGCGCCTTACGCAATGGTGCCACCGCCTTAAGCGCCGGGTGAAACAACGGCGCGTGCATAAAGCAGATGTTTGCCTCGTCCAGCTGTTTTTGCAGGATATCGCGGTTATTGGTAAACGTATAGCCTAACGACTCCAGCACGTTGCTGGATCCGCATAGCGAGCTCACACCATAGTTGCCGTGCTTTACCACTTTATGGCCCATACCGGCCAGCACAAACGCCGTACAGGTAGAGATGTTAAAGGTGTTTTTGCCATCGCCGCCAGTGCCGCACACATCTATGCAGTCGCCTACCTCAAATTTCATGGGTAGCGAAAGTTCCAGCAGCGCCTCACGAAAGCCCATAAGCTCATCAAGCTGCAGGCCGCGCATTTGTATGCCGGTTATTATAGCAACCGTTTGGGCATCGTTAACTTCGCCGTTGCCTATGGCCATCATGCACTGACGTGCCTCGGCTGCACTAAGTGGGGCGCGGGATATTATTTTATCGAGTAGTATTTTCATAGCTGTTTATTTCACAAAGGTTCGCAAAGAAGGCACAAAGGATCACAAAGAAATATTTGGATTTGTGCGCCTGTATGTCATCGTAATTTTAAATTGAGATTTATCCACTTCGCTAAAGCTCCGGTCGAAATGGAAAAAGGTTACTCCCTAATCCAGTTTTCTATAATTTGCCTGCCTTGTGGCGTTAGCACAGATTCCGGGTGAAACTGTACGCCGCTGGTGGGATGGCTGGTATGGCGCAGCGCCATTACGGTACCATCTTCAGTTTGGGCGGTTACGGCAAAATACGGGCTGCCGTTTTGCGTAATCTTCCAGCTGTGGTAGCGGCCTACGGGCATGGTGTGTGGCAGGCCCTCAAAAAGTGGGTCGGACACGAGGATATCCATATCGGTAGCCTTGCCGTGCACAGGTTCAGGGCATTGCTCCAGGCTTCCGCCAAAAACTTCGGCTATGGCCTGATGCCCCAGACATACGCCCAGCATCTTCTTTTTGCCCGAATATTTTTTTATGACTTCCAACAGCTCTCCGGCCTCGCTTGGAATACCCGGCCCAGGGGAGAGAAGTATGGCATCGCAGGCGTCAAGTTCATCATAATCTATCTCGTTGTTGCGCTGCACTATTACCTGTACATTATCTGTTTCGCGCACGTAGCGCACCAGGTTGTATACAAAGGAGTCGAAATTATCTATTATACCAATCTTCATAATCGTAAAGTCTTAAAGTCAAAAGTTTTTAAAGTCAAAAGTTTTTAAAGTCGTGAAATCATATAGCCTGCAAACCGGCAGCGGCAATGGCGCGTCGCACGGCACCGAGCTTGTTGTTTACTTCCTGCAATTCGTTTTCGGGAACCGAGTCGATTACCACACCGGCACCGGCACGGTAGTGCAGCTGGTTATTTTTACTGAAGATGCTGCGTATTACAATAGCCAGGTTCATGTTGCCATCTGAGCCTAAAAAGCCTATAGCACCACCATAATAGCCGCGGGGGGTACTCTCATACTTGCTTATCAGTTCCAAAGCCTTGGGCTTGGGCGTACCCGACAGCGTTCCGGCAGGAAAGGTGCCTGTAAACAGTTGCAGGGCATCTTTATGCTGCATATTTCCGGTTACTTTGCTCACCAAATGGATAACGTGCGAAAAGTGCTGCACTTCTTTATACGATGTTATTTGTACGGTATCGCAGTACTTGCTCAGGTCATTACGGGCAAGGTCTACCAGCATGGTGTGCTCGGCGTTTTCTTTTTCGTCGTTAATAAGGGCTTCGGTATTGCGTTTGTCTTCAAGGGCATTGCCACTTTTGCGCACCGTACCTGCAATGGGGTGTATGGATGCCTCATTATCTTTTAAGCGTATCTGTGTTTCGGGCGAAGACCCCATAAGGCGGTAGCCTTCCATATCAGCATAAAACAGGTAAGGGGATGGGTTTAGCCTTCGCAACTGGCGGTATACTTGAAAGTCATCGCCAAAAAAAGACTGGGTAAATGGCCTCGACACCACCAACTGGAATACATCGCCCCTGACAATATGCTCTTTTGCTTTGCTTACCAATGCCCTAAAGCTTTCATCGGTTTCGGGGCTGGTTTCTGTACCCTTAGTTTCAAAGGGCAGCAGCGTAAAAGTTTGCCTGCGCAACAGGGCTTCAAAATCGGTATCGGGTAGTATTTGGTGAGTAAATGTATTGCGTAGTATCTGGCCTGAGTCATGAAAATGGTCGAGCACAATTAAATATTCAAACAATATAAACTGCGCTAACGGCAGGCCTGAAGCATCGGTTTTATCTGTACCCGCGGCTTCTTCAAAGTGGGCATATTCAAAACTGAAATAGCTTAAAAAAGCATTGTGGCTGCTTGGGCTGTTAAACTCAAAACCGGCTACAATGGCCTTTACCTGATCGGTTACTTTTTTGCGCGATGCAATGGGCTGGCTGGTTTGACTACCGCCAATATTTACCGTTATCTCCTCCTGCCCTACTGTTATTTCTACTAATGGGTTTAGCCCGATGTAAGAGGTGCTATCTGCACGGCTGTGGTAGTCGTTACCCTCCAGCAGGCACGGCTTGCGGTAGTGGTTGCGCAGCCCCATGTACAGCCCTACGGCAGTGTAGAGGTCAGCATTAAAATGGTATGTCTGTGTGTAAATCTTCATGTTTGGGATGTGGTTAAAAAAGAAAACGGCTTGCCAAAAGTGACAAGCCGTTTTACCTTATTATATATATACGTGTTTAGGCAGCAGTCACTGTTAGAGTTGACGGCCACCACCATGCATTGTTTATTATATTTTGATTTTTAATCATGAATCAAATGTAGTGAAGGGTTTTTTACTGTGCAAGGGTTATATTGTAAAATGTGAATTAATTGTTTTTGATGATGCCAACGAAAAAATGTTAACACGTTCTATCATTGCAAGTGAATGTGGCAATTTTATTAATCGGGACAAAATTCTAACTGTTCAATTATTGGAATGTCACCAATATTATCTTTTACTGCGTTTATTATTTCTTGTCGATTTTTTGCGCTAATATTTTTTCCAAGAATGACTCTGTTAAATGCTTCTTTGGGCAGTTTTATTTGTCTATCAATAGTATTTACAGGGTCAGGCCAAAATTTATGGGTACGATATTCATTTTCAAAATTCCATTTTTCTTCTTTGGCAAATAGTTGGTGAGAGCGTATTTCCAATCTATTCATTACAGGTTCTGGCAAGATGATTGGTAACTCATTTAAATAACTTACTTTGCCACCGCCACCCAAAAATTCAAACATGAGTCTTGAATTATATCCAATACAAATGCCTTCAGAATCATTAGCATATTTAGTCCACATTTTTTCTAAGCATGGCTCCGCTGTTAAACTTAATATGCCAAGCCTCTTGTCGTATTCGGTAAAATAGTGAGTTTTATAGCTATCTAAATGAGTTTTATCCTTAAAGAGTTTTTGTTTGGCCCATTCTCGTGAGGCCTTTCTGTGTTGTTGCCTCGAATATCCAGGATTTGCTATTTTAGAAAGTCTGTCAGACCAACTTAGCGTTTGTTTATTGTTTAATAAATCATATCTAATTGGAATTTTGCAATCAAATGGGTCTTCAAATGATGAAGGAGATGCCATAAAAACTTCTCTTTCAGTTATAAACCTATTATGATGCGGGGCATCCCAATTTCTATACTTATATACTATTGCGGGAAATTCACCGTCATCAAGTGTACCATGGAATACTTCATACATATTTAGAAGTTTTAATTAACTAAATTTCTCAAAATTAATTAAAACTTTAATACTTAATGTAATAAATTCCTCCTTCGGTAGAAAGGACTGCGGCATCTAAACAAAAAATAAAACCCGCAACATTGCTGCTGCGGGTTTTAAAGGTATTTGGGGTAGTTAAAAGCTTATTGTTTTACAAACTGAAGCTCAAGGGCAAGTTTAACTTCTTCGCCCAGCATAACGCCGCCTGTTTCAAGGGCTGCATTCCAGGTAAGTCCAAAGTCTTTACGGTTTATTTTTCCTGTTACAGAAAAGCCCGATTTGATGTTGCCCCAAGGGTCTTTCTGGATGCCGCCAAACTCTACATCAAGGGTAACCGGTTTGGTTACACCGTGTACAGTAAGGTCGCCGGTTACTTTTAGTTCGTCTTCGCTTTCTTTAGAAACTGAAGTTGATTTAAAAGTGATAGTTGGGAACTGTGCCGCATCAAAAAAGTCGCCGCTTTTAAGGTGGCCGTCACGGTCGGCATTGTTTGTATTGATTGAATCTACTTCGGCAGAGAAATCGAAAGAAGCGCTGTCAAAGTTTTCTTCGTTAGAAGTAGCAGTAGCTTCAAATTTTGTAAACTGGCCTGATACGTTAGTAAACATAAGGTGTTTTACTTTAAAGCCTACTTCTGAGTGTGTTGGGTCTAATACCCATTTTGTTGTTGACATGATTTAAAATTTTTATGGTTTAATTAATGTGTTATCAATTTTGATGAAGCAAAGGTAAGAGGTGTAAACTGCCCCGGCATTGAACTAGGACAAGAAAACGCCTATAATACATTATAGTAACATGGGTACTTCCATCAGTAATACTTCGGCATCCTGACTGTTTGCCCGGAGGGTAATGGTATCGGTATCCCAAATGCCCAACCCGTCGCGCTCATTAAGGGCAATGCCGCCTATGGTTACATCTCCTTTTATTATAAAGGCATAAATGCCATTGCCTTTTTTGTTAAGGTTGTAGGTGGTACTAAAATCTTTATCGAGCGTACCCAGGCTAAACCAGGCATCCTGGTGTATCCATGTTCCGGCATCATCGGCATTTGGCGAAAGTATTTGTTGCAGGTTGTTGCGCCTGTCGGCTTCGTTAAGGGTTATTTGCCCGTAGCGTGGTGTAACACCCCTTTTGTTTGGGAACACCCATATTTGTAAAAACTTGGTAAGGGTATCTGTATTACGGTTGTATTCGCTGTGGTGTATGCCCGTACCGGCGCTCATTACCTGTATATCGCCTTTTTTAATAACGGCGGTATTGCCCATACTGTCTTTATGTTCCAGGTCGCCCTCCAGTGGTATAGAGATAATCTCCATATTATCGTGCGGGTGTGTGCCAAAACCCATGCCGGCATCTACCCTATCGTCGTTCAGAACGCGAAGTACACCAAAGTGCATCCTGTCCGGATTGTTGTAGTTGGCAAAGCTAAAGGTGTGGTGGCTGTCAAGCCAGCCGTGGTTGGCATGGCCGCGGGTAGCTGCTTTGTGCAGCACGGTATTTTCCAAAATTTTAGTTTCGGGGTTGGGTATGTGATTATAGCCAAGTGGCTCTAAAGGTTGAATCTCGTCTATATCATTAATAAGTGCATCGCCCAAGGCAGCAGAGGTAACAAACATACCGGTGCCCAAAAGGCCTTTCTTTAAAAAATCTTTCCTGTCCATACTATTGTTGTTTTAATTACAGTACAAATTTGATAATTGTAAAACACCTGTGCATTGAACAAGGACAAGAAAAGATTGATTTGAGATGGCACAGTGCAGATTTAAAACAGTGCAAAAGATCGACCTTAACACTAATTGAAGTTTAATCAATACTTAGTGCATTTTACCTTAAAATAGATAACAATTTAAGAAAACGGGTGGTATGCAAATTTTTAAAAATGATGATTTTTTTAAAAATTGAATCAAACAGCCAGAAAAGTAGCGATTTTGGGGTGTAATTAAGCGAATCCAAAGTCCGAAAGTGAAATATTAAAATACAAATTATTGATTTTAAGGCAATTGACAATAATGCAATTTTCGCCATTTTAAGCGAAAATCAGTACCTTTGCTCCTTAAAAATACCCAATAAAATGCGCATTGATATCATTACCGTTTTGCCTGAATTGCTAAGGAGCCCCTTTGAGGCTTCTATACTGAAACGTGCTCAGGATAAGGGCATTGTACAAGTACACCTGCATAACCTGCGCGATTATAGTACCAATAAGCACAAAAACGTTGATGACTACCAGTTTGGCGGTGGTGCCGGTATGGTTATGAGTATTGAACCCATAGATGCCTGTATATCAAAACTTAAGGCCGAGCGCGAGTATGATGAGGTTATATATATGAGCCCCGATGGCGAAACCCTTAACCAGCGTATGGCTAACCGTATGAGCCTGTTAACCAACATTATAATACTTTGTGGACATTATAAAGGTGTGGACCAGCGTGTGCGCGACCAGTTTATTACCAAAGAAATATCTATAGGCGACTATGTACTTTCGGGCGGAGAGCTTGCTGCCGCAGTGGTAGCCGACTCTATTATACGCCTGATTCCCGGGGTTTTAAGTAACGAGACATCGGCCTTGACCGATAGCTTTCAGGACAACCTGCTGGCCCCACCGGTATATACCCGCCCTGCCGAATATAAAGGTTGGAAAGTGCCCGATGTACTGCTAAGCGGCAACTTTGCAAACATAGATAAATGGCGGGAAGACAAGGCTTTAGACCATACTAAAGATCGCAGGCCAGACCTTTTAGAGTAAATTCAT
The DNA here is from genome assembly GCA_040387455.1 of Bacteroidota bacterium. Taxonomy (GTDB): domain Bacteria; phylum Bacteroidota; class Bacteroidia; order Flavobacteriales; family Flavobacteriaceae; genus Flavobacterium. The sequence goes on along the minus strand of JAZKDS010000283.1, from coordinate 215 downwards.
GGTTTATACCCTGCAACAACCTTCTGATCTAAATGCATTGATTTACAAAACTTTACGAGCTTAAAAAAAAGTATAAACTTGAAACCTTAAACTTGCAGAATCACAAATATTTGTTATCTTTGCACCCTCATTTAGACCAACCTCTGGCGAAACTCGTGTATATGTTGCTCTGATTAAACCATTTAAATAAAAAATCATGTCTGATTTATTAAAAT
>JAZKDS010000282.1:0-2429 GCA_040387455.1 Bacteroidota bacterium | reverse complement strand
CAGCGTCAGGGCATGGGTGTTGTCTCTTTCTGAGTAGGTAAATACATGCAGGTAACTTATATCAAGGCTGTTAAGGTAATTATATGTCTCAAGGAAATGCTCATCCGTTTCGCCGGGAAAGCCCACAATAACATCTACACCTATACAGGCATGCGGCATTACTTCGCGTATTTTATTAACACGCTCCGTATACACCTCACGCAGGTAGCGGCGGCGCATTAGTTTAAGGATGTCGTTACTACCACTTTGCAACGGTATGTGGAAGTGCGGTACAAAGGTGCGGCTCTTGCTTACAAATTCAATAGTCTCGTTTTTAAGCAGGTTGGGCTCTATAGAAGATATGCGCAGGCGTTCAATACCTTCTACTTTATCAAGCTCCTGAACCAACTCATAAAACGTATGCTCGTGCTTTTTGTTACCGAACTCACCTTTACCATAGTCGCCTATGTTTACACCGGTCAGCACAATTTCGCGAATATTCTGGGCAGATATCTCTTTAGCATTCTGTAATACATTTTGCAGGGTATCGCTACGCGAAATGCCACGTGCCAGAGGAATGGTACAGTAAGTACATTTATAATCGCAGCCGTCCTGAACTTTAAGAAACGCACGGGTACGGTCGCCTATGGAGTAGCTGCCCACATAAAAATCGGCCTCAGATATTTCGCAGGAATGCACCTCGCCCATATCATTTTTAGAAAGGTCGTTTATGTAATCGGCATGTCGAGGACGACGCGGTCGACCGTGCCCGGCTCGACCTTCTCGGGCAGCGGCAAGCTCTTCGGGCTTTAGCTGTGCATAACAGCCCACGGCGGCCACAAAGGCTTTATCGTTATGCTTCAGGGCTTTTTTTACAATCTGCTTAAACTGCTTGTCGGCATTCTCAGTAACTGAGCAGGTATTAATAACATAGATATCGGCATTTTCTTCAAAATCTACACGGTCAAAGCCTTCATCCTGAAAGCTCCGGGCAATAGTAGATGTCTCTGAAAAATTCAGTTTGCAACCTAATGTGTAAAAAGCGACTTTTTTCCTGTTTTCCATAATCCCAAAGCTTTTAAAAGCCTAATAAATAGCCTGCAAAGGTAAAAAAATATTGAACACTAATAACACGGTTTTTTTAGTTTTCAATTGCAGTTATAGTCCGCTGAAATATAAATACAAAAAAACGCCGTTAACGGTAATCCCGCAACGGCGTTTCTAAACAATATGCACATACAAATTGTTATAATGGCCTTCTTCTGCCTCCTATTACGTTAAGCAAAATCATAATGATTGCTACTACTAAAAGGATGTGGATCAGGCTGCTGGTTACATGAAAGGCAAAACTACTTAGTGCCCATGCTATTACCAGTATTACGGCTATTGTATATAAGATACTTCTCATGGCTGTATTTTTTTAGTTGGTTATTACTTATTTTTTCATGGCATCTACCTTAGCCTGTAGGGCTTTAGACTGCTCAAGGTGTGCATTTAATGAAGGTATCATGTTAGCTGCCCATTGTTTAACATCCGGGTCAGTAGCTTTTTCGCTGGCTTTTTTCATTTCGTCAATGGCATTTTCATGGCCTTTTACCATTTTATCTGCATACGCCTTGTCAAAATCCCAGCCCGATTTATCGTTAAGCTCAGTAAAGGCTTCGTTACCTTTATCGGTAAGTGCTAACGGAATGCTGATGTTTTTAGCTGATGATGTAGTTTTTAGCGCATCATAAGATTTAGTGTGCATATCTACCATCATTTTACCAAAGGCTTTTACATCGGCATTAGTACTTTTTGTTTGTGCCAGTTTGCCCAGTTCAATTTCCTTAAGGTCCATTTCGGCAGCCCCTACAAGATATTGAGAGTCGTCTTCTTTGGCCTCGTTAGTGTCGTCAAACTTAGTTTCGTTCTGGTCTTCTGCAGCTTCTTTACTGTCTTCGGGTTTGTTATCTTTACAAGATACTGCGCCAAATGACATAGTTACTACTGCTGCTCCTAAAAATAGTTTACTGAATAATGATGTCTTTTTCATAATTAAGGTTGTTTTGTGTTTTTTGTATAATGCTAAATTACTGCTTATAAAAAGGCCACGTTGTTAGCAATATCACAATAAGTGTTAGCAAAATACTAAAACTTCTCAGCTACCTGTCAAACCTAAATAGTGCTGCGTCTTTGTTTTCTTTACCGAGTATCATGTCAGTAATCATTTCGGCGGCAATAAGGCTAAAAGTAATGCCGTTGCCACCAAAGCCCAGCGCAAAATAACTGTTTGGAAAAGGCTTGTATTCGCCTATGTAAGGCAAACCGTCTTTAGTAGACCCAAAAGTGCCCGACCAACTGAACTCCGGTTTAAAATCAAGCTCCGGAAACATCTTGTTAATATCCGCAGTAAGCTGTTTTGTTTTCTGCTTTAAAAGCTTGTCCCGTTTGGCAGGATTGCTAAAATC
>JAZKDS010000281.1:0-4420 GCA_040387455.1 Bacteroidota bacterium | reverse complement strand
CCCGTTTTTTATAAAAGGTATGGCTTTTTCTGCAATCAGCTTTTTTTGGCCCACGTCATATTTTTCTCTGTCGCGGTAGTGGTGCGGTACAGATGAGTTAGATATGGCGCCACCGCGCACGGCACGCAGCAATCCCTGCTCATTAAGTTCTTTAATATCACGGCGCACCGTGTCTTCAGATACGTTTAGCAGGTGGCTCATTTCGGCCAATTGCACTTTACTCTCTTTAACGAGGTGGTCTAAAATAAGCTGAAGGCGCTCTTCTTTTACCATTTTACAATGAATTTACCGCAAAGATACATAAATTTAAAATTGCAAAACTTTGCAAATATTTGCATTATATTGCAAATATAATTACCTTTGCTGCGTTATAATGCAAAACCTACTTTATGAAAACGCAAAAAAGAAGAACAATTGGCATAGATATGGACGGCGTACTTGCCGACGTAGAGCCGCAATTACTGGAATGGTACCATAAGGCCACCGGTACATTGCTAACAAAAGAAGACCTTGCAGGTAAACAGGAGCATGAAGCATTTCCGCAAAATGAAGTGTTCAGAGAGTTTTTGTATACCCCGGGCTTTTTTCGTAACCTGCCTGTTATGGAGGGTGCTGTAGAGGCCGTAAAAGACCTTATGAAAGATTTTGATGTGTATATAGTGTCTGCTGCAATGGAGTTTCCGCTTTCGCTTCATGAAAAGCACCAGTGGTTAGGAGAACATTTTCCGTTTATAAGCTGGAAGAATGTTATATTTTGTGGCGATAAAAGTGTTATAGATGTAGATTTTTTGATAGATGATCACTGCAAAAACCTTGATTATTGTAAAGGAAAGCCGCTAATGTTTACAGCCTTTCATAATGTAAACCTTAGTCATCATCAAAGGGTAAGCCAGTGGGCTGAGATTCCGGATACAGTAAGAGATTTGGCGTCCATCCGAAAAAAGATAGATGGTATAGCCCCGGTAGTAGTACCACAAAGGGCAAGATGGTAAAACCTGCAAAGCTAAAAAGCCTGCAGGTTTTTTTTGTAGCATTAAGGTGTTGCCACAGCTGTGGTATAGGTAGTGTTGTCAAGTATTTCACGCAACATTTGTTCTAAGGCCTTAAAGTCTTCGGTATTGTTTTCTATAGGTCCTTCAAGCGAAAGCATCAGTACGGAGCTACCCGCTACCTTTGCTGCCTGAATTGTTTTTGTAATATTGCCGCGCCCTTCTTTAGGCTTGTCATACCATAGCACTATTACTTCGCCATCTCCAGTGGGGCGGTATTCATAATATACATCAACAAGTTTTTCTTCATTTTTTACAGGCTTGTAGCCTTTTCGCACTATGGCATCCTGAGTGCTGTACATAGATAAGGTAATGGCATCTTTTTGTAAAGGCTGTAATGTATCTGCGGCAATAGTCGCAGGTTTATACATTTCTAGGTAGGGTGCTTTTTCGGTTGTTTCAAGGGTATATGTTTTACCATTAATAAAAACCTTGCCATTATCCAGTATTTTAGAGCCTTTAGGCAGGTGTACCACTATCTTTTCTTCGTTAGTCGTAATAGGATAATCTACATAATCGCCGCTGTAAGCAGGCCCCTGCTGGGCTGAGATTGCCGCACAAAAAAGCAAGTAAAACGTTAGGAGAATGTTTTTCATAATATTTGTTATCAATGACTATTTCAAATGTAATATAACTTAATTATTAAGGCGTTAAAAATGCACGTACTTTTTTGCGGCTTTTGATTGGTAAAGTTTGAGATATACCCCCAATTAACGTTTTTTGACTATATTCGTGGTACTTTTATAATACGTATATGCTTAAAAAATTTATCGACAAAGAATCTGGCAAAACAGTTGAACGTACGGTAATGAATGCCATAACTATAGACTGTGTGGTTTTTGGGTTTGATAAAGGAGTGCTTGAAGTGCTGCTTATAGAGCACGCCGAAGGTATCCGTAAAGGCGAGTGGGGCTTGCCCGGTGGCTGGATTAAGGAAAGCGAAAGTATAGATGCCGCTGCACACAGGCTGTTGGCAGAGCTTACGGGCCTTGATAACATTTACCTGGAGCAGCTTAAAGCCTTTGGCGATACTAATCGTTTTCCGCTTGGGCGCGTTATTACCATAGGTTATAATGCCCTTATTAAAAGAGAAGATTATGATGTTAAGGCGGGCTTTACTGCAAGCGATGCCAAGTGGTACAAAATTGCCGAAGTGCCTAAATTAATTTACGACCATAGCGAAATACTGCAATATAGCCTGAGCAACCTGCGTAACCGCGTTAGGCAGGCACCCATAGGGTTTAACCTGCTGCCCGAAAAATTCACCCTTTTTGAGCTTATGCAGCTGTATGAAGAAATTTTAGGCGTAGAGATGGATAAATCTAACTTTAGGCGTAAGGTGTTAAGGATGGGGCTTTTAAAAGCGCTTGACGAAAAGCAAAAAGATGTATCGCACAGGGCGGCTAAACTGTATGAGTTTGATAATGAGATTTATGAAAAGCTTACCCAAAAGGGCTTTAGCTTTGAAGTGTAATTTCTTATAAAGATCCCCTGTCTATAAGGCTGCTGGCATTTTCTATCTGGGCACGGTTTTGCCTCAAAATCATTTCGGCCAGTATGCGCCCCATGGCAATAAAATCTGTAGATATAGTGGTAATGCCGTTTTCTACCACTTTTTTAAGCGGGGTGTCGTTATACGATATAATGCCCACATCGCGGCCTATTTTAAGCTTTTGCAGCCTTGCCTGTTCTATTACTGCTACCAGGTGCCTGTCGTTAGGTATTACATATACCTCGCCCGGTATTAGGTCGTGATTTTCAAAGTCGGGTATTATCTCATAGGTTAAGCTGTGTTCTTTGCAAAACTTCACAAACCCTTCCTGCATGCCCGGTGGCTGTTTAAATGCCGGAAAAATCAATACCATTTTATTGTATTTGTCTAGTTTTTTTCGTCCTGCCTCAAGCCCGTTATACATATCATCTACAAAATTTTGATGTATAGAGGGGTATTCTGCCAGGCTATCATTGGTCTGGTCTAATATGTATACATCATTTTTAGGCAGCGTTTTTATAATCTCGGCAGCCCCTTTCAGGGTGGTAGGGTTTATAATGTATTTAGAATAGTCGCCGTTGTTTTCGTTAACCAGTTTTCTAAACACATCAATACTAAAGTAATGAAAAAATATGTCTATCTGTGCATTGTTGCCCATAGCCTCTTTAAAGGCATTGTAAACGTCTTCTTTAAACGAGTTAAGCTCATCAAACAGTAAAAAGATGCGTTGCTCAAAAGTAAATTCCTCGCTTTTCACATAGTAGCCTTTACCCAGTCGGGCATATATAATGCCGCGTTTTTTAAGTTCGTCATAGGCCAGCAACACAGTATCGCGCGAAAGCGAAAACTCCAGGGCTACTTTGTTTACAGAGGGCAGCTTATCGCCGCGCTTTAAACGCTTTTCGGCAATAGATGTTTCTATAGATAGTACTATCTGCTTGTATTTAGGCAGGCTATGCCTTTGGTCTATAGCAATAATTTTCATGCGCAAATATTTAAACTGGTGGCTAATATACAAAAACTGGTAGGTACTGGTATGGTTGTGTGGTACTAATTTTTACATTTGGTGCTGAATTATTATAAATGCCATGCAAAAAAACGAGAATCCATATAGTACCGCTAATTGTGTTACGAAATTATTCGGCACGCTTCCGGGCGGCAGAGACGTTTACAGCTATACCCTTATTAACAATAACGGTATGGAGGTTAGCTTTATAAACTATGGGGCCACCATTACAACATTAAAAGTGCCGGGCAAAAACGGGCTGGTAGATGTTGCATTGGGTTTTGATGCGCTGGAAGATTACATACACTCATTCGGGTTGCCATCGGCGCCTTATTTTGGGTCGGTTATTGGCCGCTATGCCGGCAGGATCAGCAATGCACAATTTAGCCTTAACGGCACAGAGTACAAGCTTGCTGCCAATAATGGAGGCAACACCCTGCACGGTGGCAAAGTGGGCTTTGGGCGCGCTTTCTGGAAAATGAGCCAGATACAGGGCGGCGATAACCCAAGCATAACCTTTGCATATACCAGCCATGCAGGAGAAGAAAATTTTCCGGGCGAGCTTACGGTAGAAGTTACCTACAGGCTTACCGAAGATAATGTATTAGATATTGCATACAGGGGGTATACCACGGCTGATACCGTGCTTAACCTTACCCAGCATACGTATTTTAATTTAGATGGGCATTCGCAAACGATTGAAAACCAAGAACTTTTTGTACATTCGGATAAAATAGTTCAGGTTAAGCCAGATGGCATACCTACGGGTGGTTTTACGCCCATAAAAAGTACTGCTTTTGACTTTAATACAGTTAAGGCGGCACCCGTAAGCATAGACAATTCGTTTGTGCTGAATGACGACGGTACACCCGC
>JAZKDS010000280.1:0-3880 GCA_040387455.1 Bacteroidota bacterium | reverse complement strand
AATTCTATCGACCACTTGTTAAAATCATTCGCACCTGTACCGGTGCTCTCTTCCTGTGCTCGCATACTTGCAGAAGCCAGGCAAAGCATTACTAGGGGGAGTACAACTTTCTTCATAATAATTGTTTTGTTTATCAGTACTTTGTAATTTTCGGTAAAAATAGAAAAATAATCTTAAGGAAATATGTATTATTTTTATTATTAATTTAAACAAATGTAAAAAATGTTTTCAACAACCAATCCATTCAATAAAACTTTTTTGTCTGAACATCAATATATTAGTGATGAAACAGTAGAGAAAAAATTAGCTTTCTCTAATCAATCCTTTGCAAATTGGAGTGCCGTTAACCTGGAAAAAAGGCTAAACTTTATAAAAAATTTAGCATTAGCGTTAACAAATAACCAACATTTGCTGGCAAAAACGTGTTCTTTGGAAATGGGAAAACCCATTAAACAAGCTTATTTAGAGATAGGCAAATGTAAACTTTTGTGCGGATACTACCTACAAAATGCTTCACTTTTTTTAGAAAATAAGCAAATATCAACAACTGGCTCAGAAAGTTATGTTACTTATGAACCTCTTGGTGTAATATTAGGTGTTATGCCCTGGAACTTTCCATACTGGCAGGTTTTTAGGTTTGCTATACCCGCTATTATTGCCGGCAATACTGTTGTAGTTAAACACGCAAGTAATGTAGCAGATAGCGCACAACTACTGGAAGAGCTTTTTAAAGAGGCTGGCTTTCCTGAGGGTGTATATCAAAACTTGCTGATTGCCGGTAAACAGGTTAAAGCGGTTATTGATAATCCCGTTATTAAAGGAGTTTCCTTAACCGGCAGCGAAAAGGCCGGGACTGAAGTAGCTTCTGCAGCAGCACTACAGGTAAAAAAATCGGTACTGGAACTTGGAGGTAGTAATGCCCTGATTGTACTGCCCGATGCCAACCTGGACGAGGCTATGCCAACAATTATTAATGCACGCATGCAAAATGCCGGGCAAAGCTGTATTGCTGCCAAACGCTTTTTAGTGCACTCCTCTATATATAACGACTTTTTAGAACGTTTAAAAAAAGGTATAAGCGAAATTAAAATGGGCGACCCGATGCTGGAAGATACCGACATGGGGCCGTTGGCACGTACAGACCTGGCTGAAGATATTGAAAAACAGGTAAACGATTCGGTAGCTATGGGTGCTAAAGTTATCATTGGCGGCAAACGTAATGAGGCTTTTTATGAACCGACCGTTTTGATACATGTTACGCCAGATATGCCTGTTTTTAAAGAAGAGGTTTTTGGCCCGGCCGTACCGGTTGTTTCTTTTGAAACCTTTGAAGAAGCTGTAGAGCTAAGTAACAAGACCGAGTTTGGCCTGGGTGTATCTATCTTTACTAATGATATAGACAGCATTAAGAGCAAAATACATTTATTTAATGAAGGTGCGGTGTTTATAAACGACATGGTTAAAAGTGATCCTGCCCTGCCCTTTGGGGGTATTAAACGCTCTGGCTTTGGGCGTGAGCTTGCCGAGAACGGCATTAAGGAGTTTGTAAACATAAAAACCGTATTTATTAAATAAAAACAAAAACCCCAAATCCTGAACATTTGGGGTTTCTTTTCCCCTTGCGGGATATTGAGCAAATTATAAATCTCTCCTTATATATTACACTTCAGCCAGTACCGGCTCAATAGCTTCTTTTAAGGCTTCCACATTTATTAGTATAAATGATGTTGTACCTGCACTTTGCTCCTGAACTTTTTTAAGGTTGGCTAAAGATATGTTTCCGGTTATATAACCTGAATCATGGTTTGTATACGCCTCCTCTACCGTATCAAAATATAGCTTAAGGGCTTCGGCGTTATCTTTAGTGTGGCGCAGCAGCACTTTAAGCGTTACATCATCAGTAAGGAAAAGGTTTTCTTCCCTGTATATTTTTTTGTACTCATATTTATAGTCATAACTCAGCGCCGAGATATCGCTCAGCACCGCCGATGCCGTAGGGTACGACCCGGCTCCCCTGCCCACAAAAAAGTGCGTATCGGCAAAGCTGGTCTTGGTTATAACACCGTTAAATACATCATCTACGTTATACAGGCGGTCATCGGGCGTTACAAACTTAGGCAGCACAAAAGCAGCAATACTGCCATCGGTACCTTTATAAGCCTGAGCTACCAGTTTTATCTTAAGGCCTTTTTCTTTAGCATACTTAAGCTCAAGCTCACCTATATTATCTATACCTATATTATATAGCTCTTCCGGTTTGGCAATATAACCAAAAGCATGCGCCAATAGTATCTGCAGTTTGTATTTGGCATCAAAACCACCGGTATCCAATATCGGGTTGCTTTCGGCAAAGCCTTTTTCCTGCGCCTCCTTAAGCGCAGCCTCATAGCTAAGATTTTCGCTAAAGGTTTTTGTCAGTATATAATTGGTACTACCATTTACAATACCCTCTATAGACTCCAGCAAATCGTTATCATAATATTCTTCCAGGTTGCGGATAATAGGCATACTGGCACATGCAGCAGCCTCATACAACAACGGAACATTATATTCTCTTTGTAGCTCCAGCAGCTCCAAAAAATGCTCTGCAACCATTTTTTTATTGGCTGATACCACTGCCTTGCCTTTTTTAAGCGCGGCCGACACTATTTCAAATGCCGCATCGGCATCGTCAATCAGCTCTACAATTACATTTATTTCAGGATCATTAAGTATCGCATCTTTATCAAAAGTAAAATTCTCTGGCCCTATGGCCCTTTTTTTATCTTTGTCTTTAACGCAGATGTTCTTTATGTTAGCCTTTAATGCCGGAGTTTTTTGCAGTACTTCATACAGGCCAAGGCCCACGCATCCAAACCCAAAAAGGCCTATATTTAATTGTTTTCTTGACATTACTTTCTTACTTAGGTGTTTATAGATTCTTTATCGGCATTAACATTAACCGCAAGGGCAAAAGCCTGCTTTAGGTCATCTATAAGGTCATCGGCATCTTCAAGGCCTACAGAAAGGCGTATAAGGCTATCTGTAACACCGGCGCTGTAACGTTTCTCGGCCGGGATAGATTTATGAGTCATTTCACACGGCAGGCAGCAAAGGCTTTTAACACCGCCAAGGCTTTCGGCAAGTTTAAACAACTTAGTGCTGCTCACTATTTGAGATGCAAGGTCTTTATCATCAATAACAAGATCAAAAGTTACTACACCGCCAAAGTATTTTTGCTGTTTTTTAGCAATTTCGTGGTTGTGGTGTGTAGGCAGGCCTGGGTAATAAACATTTTTAACCAGTTTTTCTTCAAGTAGGTATTCAGCCACTTTTTGTGCATTTTCGGCATGTGCCTTAATACGCAGACTAAGGGTTTCTATACCGCGGATAACCAACCAGCTATCGAATGGCCCAAGTATTGCACCCGATGCATTTTGTATGAATTTAATTTTGTCGCCTAGTTCCTGAGTAGCAGTAACCACAAGGCCTGCAATAAGGTCGCTATGGCCCGATATGTATTTTGTGGCGCTGTGCACCACAATATCGGCACCCAGGTTAAGCGGTTTTTGTGCTATGGGAGATGCAAACGTATTGTCTACACAAAGCAGTACATCATTAGCTTTTGCAATTTGGGCAATAGCTGTAATGTCGCTAATTTTAAGGGTTGGGTTGGTTGGGCTTTCAATCCAGATAAGTTTTGTTGCAGGTGTAATGGCATCGGCTACATTTTGAGCATTGGTAGTATCTACATACTTAATGCTGATACCAAATTTTTGATACACATGGGTAAACAAACGGAAAGCACCTCCATAAATATCATCTACAGCTATTACTTCATCACCACTGCTAAGCAGTTTTATTACGGCATCTATAGCGGCAAGGCCACTGGCAAAAGCAT
>JAZKDS010000279.1:0-3050 GCA_040387455.1 Bacteroidota bacterium | reverse complement strand
TGCATCATTTTCTTTTGCTCAACAGGGTAACCGCCGCGCTCGCTAAAGCCGTCTTTTACCTCGTCGTTAGCTAATACGGTACCTAAGGCAGCACACCAGTTTACGGTGCTTTCGCGCAGGTAGGTTAAGCGGTATTTTAATAACTCGTTTTGCTGGGCAGGGTTGCTTAGCGCTTTCCATTCGTCAGCAGTAAAAGTTAATACATCTTCATCGCAAACAGCATTAATACCCGCCGATCCGTTTTGTTCAAAATGCGCTATCAGGTTGGCAATAGATTCGGCCTTATCAGCATCTTTATTATACCAGCTGTTAAACAGCTGCATAAATATCCACTGCGTCCATTTATAATAATCGGGCGATGAAGTGCGTACCTCACGGCTCCAATCGAAAGAAAAACCAATCTGGTCTAACTGGCGGCGATAGGTGGCAATGTTCGCTTCGGTAGTAACTGCCGGGTGCTGGCCGGTTTGTATGGCGTATTGCTCGGCCGGTAAGCCAAAGCTATCGTAACCCATTGGGTGCAATACGTTAAAACCTTTAAGGCGTTTGTAACGGGCAAAAATATCAGAAGCAATATAACCCAGCGGGTGGCCAACATGCAGCCCCGCGCCCGATGGGTACGGAAACATATCCAACACATAATACTTAGGCTTGGCGCTTTTATCTTCGGCTTTAAACGTTTGGTTATCGGCCCAAAATTGCTGCCACTTTTGCTCTATATCTTTAAATTGATAGTCCATTATTTTACGCTAACAGTTTATTACAAACCGCGAAATTAACAAAATCCGCATCAATTTTATCCTCAATAATGACTAAGCGGTATGTATTATTTTGTTAATGCGTGCCTGCGCTTTTGAATTTACATTTTTAAATTATCTTAGCCGCACCTTAAATAGAATCACAATTATGAAAAAAATCATTACCACTTTATTATTAATGGTGGGCGCATGCTCATTAACACAGGCGCAAGTAGGCAAAGGCCAAACAGAATTTGGTATAGGCGCCGGTTACAACTCTGCATATGTTGTTGCCTCAAACTCAACCGAAAGTTCTGGCACACACAACGGCTTTAACATTGGTGTATCTGCAGATCATTACTTTAGCGAATCGTGGAGTATAAAGATCAGGGCCATTTACGATCAAAAAGGCTGGTCTAACGGTTTTATAACCACATCGGCCGGCCAACTTAACGGCGTTGTTTATAATACCAATTATATAACTGTGCCTTTAGTAGCCAACTGGCATTTTGGCAAAACCCGCGGCTGGTATTTAAACTTTGGCCCATATGTTGGCTTTTTATTAAATGCCACTGCTACCGAAGCTAAATTAGACGTAAAAGAAGGCACAAACTCGACTGATGGCGGCCTTGCGCTTGGCATTGGCTATAAGTTTAATTTAAATGATAAAACCAGATTCTACATTGAGTTTGATGGGCAAGGCGGCATTGCCAATATTATTAAAGATGGCTATGTTGCACCAAACTCGGCCAACGTACGTCACTCAAGATCAAGTTTTAACATAGGTTTCAACTTTTAAATAAACGTAAGTACTAAATTACATTAACAGCTTTCACTAATCGAAAATTTAGATTTATCTTAGCACCTACCTTAAACAATAAACCAATAATGAAAAGACTTTTTACCCTCTTAATGGTTTTGGGCATTTACACTGCAAGTAATGCGCAAGACAAAAAATTAGAATTCGGCTTTGGCGCCGGCATTAATAGCTCATACCTAAGCCTGGGCAGTGACTTTGTTGATGTTAACAAGCCATACAACTTAGGTACCGGCTTAATTTGGGAACCTAACATATTTGTATCTGCAGCTTATAACTTCAATCCGAAATGGGCGCTGAAAGCCAAAGTTTACTATGACTCTAAAGGATCAGGCGATGGTATAAAAAAAGCCAGCGTAACCGGCGGACAAAATGCCAACGGTGTTTATTTCCCTTTAAAGTATATCACCGTACCAATTACCGCGCAACTTAGCTGGGGCCGCGAAAAAAACTGGTACGCTAGCGGTGGTGGTTATGTAGGCTTTTTATTAAGCGCCAAAGAAAACTTTGCCAACACTGATCTGAAAAACGAATTTTCAAGTACAGATGCTGGTATAAGCTTAGGCTTAGGCTTGAAATTCCCGCTTAGCAAAAGCTTAAAATTATTTATAGAGGCCGATCGTCAGTTTGGATTAACAAATGTGTGGACGGCAGATAAAGATGGCGCTCAAACCCAACGTACCGCATTTAGCGTAGGCATAAATTTCTAAGCTAAACTTATTTAAAAAAAGCCTGTCTTTACAATAGTGAAGACAGGCTTTTTTATTCCTTCAAAATATCTATACAGTTTTTACTCATGGTGCTAAGCCTGGCCGGTAGCGATTTCAGTCCGGCATCATCCTTTATATTTACATATAACTTTTTAATAAGCTCAAGGGTCTCGTCGCTTGCATCACAGGCCTGTGCCTTTTCCAGATGTGGCAACGCTTTTTGTACAGCAACTTTATAAGCATTAAAAGCTGCCTGCCCACCCCCTGCAACCTTTACATATACACCTTGTGCCGTTTTTTCATACAGATAGCCCAACGCGCGGTGTACCACATAATAGTCAGGCTCGGCAGCGGCTACCTTCTCATATAATGGTATAGCTTCTACAGACTGATCATCATCTTCATATAACTTAGCCAAACCGTTATAAAAACTAACGCGGCTTTTAGCTGGTAATTTGTCGGCAAGCTTCAATATCTTCTCGCCCATTTTCATGGCTTCATCAGCTTTACCTTCCAGGCGTTTCAGGTTAAAGTCGAGATATTGGTCGTATACTTCATCGGGTGTTTGAGCTTTAATGGTTAATGCGACAAATGAAAGCAGAATTATACAAGTTATTTTTTTTACCATGACACTAAGATAGACGGTTTACTATCCAGAACGTTTAAAATTCAGAAAAAGCATAAATCCAAAATTTCTCAAATCTGATATCTCATATCTCACGTCTAAAAACTATCTTTGCCCATGCAAGAAAAAATCCTCATTCTTGACTTCGGCTCGCAGTTTAC
>JAZKDS010000278.1:0-2965 GCA_040387455.1 Bacteroidota bacterium | reverse complement strand
AACAACAATACTCTTAAACTGCAGCCCCAGTCGCAATTTGGCCGATGTTAATACGTATATGCCGGTAATACAAAACATCAATTATAAAGGTATTGACATTTTATACGCCTTAAAAAACAAAGACACCGTAGTATTTGTATTACAACCTGAAGTAAAAATAAAAGAGCACTACAAAGTAACCCATGTTAAATATAGTGAGCTGCATACTATAGATAAGGTTATTACAGGTAGTGATACACTGTATTTTCTATTTTCAATGTATGACACCAACAAGAAGCTTTTAATAAACGCCGGTTCTGGGTCTCCTGGTGCAGTGAAAATAACCCTGCATACTTTTAGAAGCTTTCCTTATCTTATAGAAAACGACACCGTATTTGTGTATGAAAAGTAAATCTAAAAACTAATTTTAACCAGGGCATTAGGCGTGCGTTCCAGCGCATAAGTATTTACCATTTCTATACCTCCATTATTAGTATTTATACGGTAATAGCGGTTGATGATATTTTTTCTGTCAAAAATATTAAGTATGGATAATCCTACCTGCATAGTAGCTTTTTGAGTAAGTTGTAGCGTATAAGAAGCCGAAAAATCTACCTCTAAAAAGTTAGCCAAATTTTCAGAATTAGGATAATTGTAGGCTATTGCCGGCTGCCCGTTATTATCAAACGTGGGTATACTAAGCAACGGCGGTGTAAACGGCCTGCCGGTAAACCATTTAGATCCCAATGCTATCTTGACGTTGTTAAACTCATAAATAGCAGCACTTTTTACCATGTGGCTTATCTCAAAACTACTGGGAAAATGTTCCGGCTCTACCCCGTCAAACCTGTAGTTGTTATTATTAAAGGTATAGCTTAGCCATGCATAAAAGCCGCCAAACTGCTTTTGTACTAAAAACTCCGACCCAATTACTGTATAGCTGCCCGTAGCCTGAATTTCTTCCAGCTGATCCTGAAATGCCTGCCCAAGAGTGGTTATACCTTTTATTTTTTTATAAAAATTATCAAGCGTAAGCAGCCACCCATTTTGTTTAAAGGTTATACCGGCGCTAACCTGGTTGCTGCGCTGTATGGGTATATCAGTATTATTAGCCAATATCCAGCGGCGTTTTTCAATACCTAAAAAGTCACCCTGTAGCTCTACCACCTGGCTAAGGCTCTGGCTTTTTTGTTCGCCCAATACTTCCAGTTTAAAACCGGGCGCAAAAGCATAGGTAACCTGCAGGCGGGGCTCGGCATATATTTTGGCAAATTGCTCTATATAATTACCCCTAAGGCCCGCACGGGCAAACAATTTACTTTCCTGCGGATGGTATTCTGCCTCGGCAAAAAGAGCATGGGTGCGCAGTACATCTTTAATTTGGCGGCTGTACTGCGGCTCATTAACGCGATCGGTATTTTTTATACCAATCTCGTTATACTGGTATCCGGTGTGCACTGTAAAACGGGTATCTATATCATAATGGTCTGTAACCCTAAATCCGGCATCCTGTATGGTATTTTGCTGCTCTGTAACCTGGTTATATTCTATAGAAGAGTTTCGGCCGTCTACGCCATAATAAGACCCATATAAGCCTACCTCGCTACTATGCCCTTCATTCCAGCGGGTGCGCCATGCCGCAGTAGCCCCATAAGTATGCTGCTTAAGGCTGCTCTGTTCTGTAACCACATCTGTAGCCGTTATGGTGCCCTGTGTAAAATCAAGATTGTTATTAATGCCTATCACATCAGTATACAAATCATGGCGTTTCCCTATTTTTTGATGATAGCCCAGGGTAAAATCATAAAAATAGAACTCCTTATCACTTTTATAGTTTACGTCGTTACTATCATCAAGGGCAGTAACCACCGTGTTCTGAAAAATACGTTTTGAATAATTTGAATAGGTAGGAAAATCAAGCACATCAGTAAAAGATCTTCGGGCCGTAACCTCAAAGTTAGCTTTTTCAGATGCCTTAACCTTAGCATAAGCATCTACCCCTATCATATTGCTGGCAATGCTGCCGTTTGTAGCGCCAATTTCGGGCAGGCGCGATGAGATGTCTACCGCGCTCGATACACTTTCGCCATAATAAGCCGAAGTACCATTTTTAGATATACGTATATCATGCGCCAGGTTAGGGTTAAGCGCCGAGATAAGCCCAAAAAAGTGCCCCGTTTGGAACAGGCGTATGCCGTTCCACATAAAAAGATTCTGGTCGTGGGTGCCGCCGCGCACGTTAATGTTGCTCACGGTTTCGTCTACACTATTAATACCGGGCAGCTGCTGCATGGCCTGCAATACATCAGGCTCTATAAGCCCGGGCAATATCCCGAATTTTTTTGGCTTAATATCAAAGCTGCCATCGGCCTTTTTAGAGATACCCGTGGCCAGGTAACGCTCTGTTACAATCTCATCAATAGGTAAAGACTCCAGTTGCAATATAATCTTTTGGCAGTCGCCATCAGGATTTTCCGGAGCTACAAGCACCTGCACATAGCCGTTGTGTGCCACATAAATGGGGCTTGGTGTATTGGGTGGCAACTCAAAATAACCATCTGATCCGGTTGCCAGCTTGCGCCCGTCATATTGCACAATGGCATTATCCAGGGGCATACCCAGCTCATCGGTCACAAAACCACAAAGCGGTGCCTTTACAGGCACCGGCGGTTTATAAACTACAATATATTTTTTGATTTGTGTAAACCCCAGCAATGTGCGGTTTTGTATGTATACCAGCTTTGCCTTGAGCGGCATACTGGCCGGTGGTGGCAATATAGAATGCCCAAAGACTTCATCATCATTATAGTTAAAGCGCACATGGTGCTGCTGTTCTATATTTTTTAATATTATTTTAAGCGCAAGACTATTCTGTTCGGTCTGCCCAAAGCAAAGTGCGCCGAAAAAAAAAACGAGTGTTATACTATAGATGTGCCTTTTGGCATTAATCATTTTATTTTGACGAAAGGATAATGTTATCGCCTGC
>JAZKDS010000277.1:0-5089 GCA_040387455.1 Bacteroidota bacterium | reverse complement strand
AGAAAAAGGCTACAATATTGCCCGCAGAACGGTAGCCAAATACCGTGAGCAGCTAAACATTCCCGTAGCAAGGCTTCGAAAAGAACTTTGATGGTAGTTGCTTCATTTTCACATTTCAAGAAAAACATATTGCTGTATTCTTGCATTATAGAAGCAAAACAATGGCTTTTGCCCCGGGCAGTTATTCTTTCCATATTCCATATTACATCGCATGAATCTCACCATTACCACCCGCGAACTTATTAAATCGTACAGCAACCGTACCGTGGTAAATAATGTTTCCATTAGTGTGGAGCAAGGCCAGATTGTGGGTTTGCTGGGACCAAATGGTGCAGGTAAAACAACAACCTTTTATATGGTGGTTGGATTAATAAGGCCAGATGCGGGAGAAGTATACCTGAATGATGTAAATATTACGAGGTTGCCCATGTACAAAAGGGCGCAAATGGGTATAGGATACTTACCGCAGGAAGCCAGTGTTTTTCGCAAGCTTACCGTTCAGGATAATATAATGGCTGTTTTGGAAATGACCAAAATGACCAAAAAAGAAAGAGAATTAAAAGTAGAGGCACTACTGGAAGAATTTCACTTAACCCATGTTCGTCATAATAATGGAGACAGCCTGAGTGGCGGTGAACGCAGGCGTACAGAAATAGCCCGCGCCCTTTCAGTTGACCCAAAATTTATCTTACTGGATGAGCCCTTTGCAGGGGTAGACCCCGTAGCTGTAGAAGACATACAACGTATTGTGGCTCAGTTAAAAGAGAAAAACATAGGCATACTTATTACCGATCACAACGTACAGGAAACCCTTGCTATTACCGAGAAAAGCTACCTTATGTTTGAGGGCGGCATACTTAAAGCCGGTGTACCCGAAGAGCTGGTTCAGGATGAAATGGTACGTAAAGTGTACTTAGGCCAGAATTTTGAACTTCGTAAGAAAAAGATTGATTTCCATAAGAAAAAAGACGAACCGGAAACACCTGCACAGAATAATTTATAAGTAAATAAATACTTACATTTTAATCTGCAAAAGTGTTTAATATTTCACTTTCGGACTTCAGAATCGCTTATAAAAAAGAGCGGTTTTAGCGGTTTAGGCAATTTAAATAATAAACGTTTCAAAAAATAACCCGGTAGCACATTTTGCTCCGGGTTTTATTTTTTTTACAATTGCGTTTTTTACGATATATCGTAAAAAAGCACTTTTCAGGGTAGGTAATCTTCTTAGGCAAACAACAACCAAAAAACTACTCTTTCATCCTTTTGTACATAGAACTATTTTTCATAGCCTCATCTTTCTCTTTATCTATTGCCTTAAAAGTATCGGGCCAGTTGCCTTTAAACTGTTCCTTCCATTGCTTTACACCCAGTTTTTCCAGGCAGTACAAATACCTGCCTAACGATTTGGTTTTTACATCATCTTTACCATAGCTAAAGGTCAGCCAAAAAAACTGCGCAGCAAAGTCATAAGCCTCCAGGTCATAAGCAATATCGGCATACTCATATATCTCATTAAGGCGGTTGCTCTTATCTTTAAACACACCCTGCAGTTCCATCCGGCGCTGCACAGCCAGGCTTCGCGGCCAGTGGTGGCATTTACATCAATATCATATAACGGGTTAAGCCCATAAATGGCAACTTTAGCCTTAAGCCATTGTTCGCGGTCTCCCTGCTTAACCAGACTTTTTTGTGCATCCAGGGCATTTTGGCTAAAATACAGCTCATACTTTGCCCACGCCGATGCCGGATAGTCTTTAAGCACTTCATTATAAATGGCAATGGCTTTAGCATAACTACCTTTGTCATGCTCTGCAATACCTTTGTTTATCAAGGCATCAAGCGTTACATTAAACTGCTCTTTGCGCCATACAACTTCATCAAGGTATAAAGTAGCAAGTGCTTCATTATCCGTAAAAGCGCGCAACAAAGATGCAAACTGCCCGGCATAATCAAACTCGGCCTGGGCTACCATGGTAAATATTTTTGTAACAGGTATAATCTGGTTACCCCCGCTCATTTCCATAACGGCGCGCCAGTAATCAGGGTTATTGCTTGTAAGCTTATCTACATCCTGCGGCTTTCTAAAGTCTTTTGCAGCAATGGCAGCGCCAAAGGCCTTAACACCTGCAAACTTATCTTCAACACTGGTTTCATAGGCCGCAAGCACCGGAAGCACCTCTTCGGCTGCCCACTTTTTATTCAGTTTTACTTTGGTTGTAAGGTCGGCTGCCTCAAACTCCGTTTTGCGCTCTTCAGCCAGCGTTTTTACCTTAAACTTTTCGGCCTTAACCCCGGCGTTAAACGAAATAAATATCGGGAAATCAACAATTTTTGTGTTACCCATCTTTACTGCCTTAACCTTATTTAAAATTTCAGCCACCTTTTTAGCATTCAGCTTGGGGTCACTAAACATTTCATAAGTAGGCACCCCTGTTTTATGCAGGGTTATCTTTACTCCTACCGCCTGGGTTTTAGGCAAATCTTTCATCTCTGCTTCCATTACATCAAACAGGGGCTCAAGCTTTTTAGCAAAATCTTCGGTACTTACTATATTAACCTCGGTAATTTTGTCATTGCCCAAAAACAGCATAGTCAGTTTAGATGCATCGTCCTGGGCAGTAAGCACAGCAGGCAGCAATGCCAGCAGTAGTGTAATAAATATGTTTTTCATCAATCTTCTTTTAGTGGTTATTTACCGGATTACCTATACAGTGGCTAAATTTAAATGCGGCACAAAATTGTTGCAGGGCAGCTTTGCCTTCATCGCTAAAACCTTCGCCAAACACCTCTTTACCGGTTATAGCATCGGTATGCGGACGCACCATGGCCGGTATAGCCATAGAGCTGTGTAAATAATTGCAGGCAAAGCAAATACTGGTATGAAACACAACCGCATCGCCTTTATACAGCACCAGCCCCATGCGCGGTATAAAGCAGTTGTACACACTATTGCCATAGGTAGATGGCGTGCCCAGCACCGTTAAAAAGCCCTCAGCCTCTTTAGCGGTAAGCTCTTTTTGCTTTATGACTGATTTATCGGGCTTTCCGTTCTCGTCTATAATAAGCAGTTCATCATAGCCCTTACCATAATCATAGGCAACGGCACGGTCAAAATCGAGCGTATTAAAAGGTGGCGGCAAAGCAGCAAGGTTAGCACCCGCTAACAAACCCGGGCGCTGAATTACAACGGTATCTGTTGTAATACCATCCTGTAAAGTATTCTTTTTATCATTACAGGAAATCAGCAGCAATACGGCCGCAAGGGCAAACAGGTATTTCATACGGGCAGTTATTTAAGTATAAAGCCTTTAGGCGCATGCAGCTCATCTTTATCATACATGTTTATATAGAGTTCCTTTTTAACCGGGTCGCCGGCTATGGTAACAATATATACATCAAGCATGCCGCCCCACGAGGAGTTTGGTGTTTCAAACTGACAGCAGCTTCCTTTTCTTACATACGTTACCGCTTCGCCGTTAGGGCCGGTTAGGCGGTTAAGGTAAGCCCTTTCGTTAGCCGGTCCGCTATTTACGCCGCCTACTTTAATTGGATTTTTTTCAGAATAGCCATAATCACCGGCTACGGCGCCTGTTGCAGTTTTAGCTGTTGAAGTCTTGGCACCGCCGCAGCCCATAAGCACAAAGCACAGGGCCACTGAGGAGAGCAATAATCTCATAAAGTGTAATGTATTGGTTGGTTAAACCAAATATAGCAAAAGATTTGATTTGATTTGATTACCGGCAAGTTATAAACTGCTACCTGCTATCTATCCTCTGTTTTTTCGTCCTTCTCCATAAAATCATCCCACACCTTATCTTCCTTAAGCTTTTCAACTAAAAGGTCGGCGCCATACTTGGTAACGTGGTCTTTATCGCGCATATAAGGTTCGCCTTCGGCCGATAGCGGCGGAAACTCCTCCTGGTTAATAACATCAATATACACACCCTTCAGGTTATCGCTAAGGTAATCATCCAGCTCCTGTGTATATTCGTCAAGATAAAAACCGGCATCGGTATCAAACTGTTCGCTGCGCGCCGCCACAACCGGATAGGTAACGGTGTAGCGCTCTGTCTGGCCTATAATCACAGTTTCTATATCATAACGCTCCAGGTAGGCCACAGCATCTTTAAGGCCGGTTAGCACATTGCCGGGACCCACACTTTTTTGCCCGGCCCAGTTGCCGCTTATAATAACCCCGTCTATCTTACTGGCATTTTTAGGGATAAAATCCTTAAAAACATAGTCCATCATTTCGCGGTAGTTGTTGTCTTTATCATAATAGCTTTTAAGCGTAGGCAGTGTGCCCGGGGCCGTAGCCTGCAAAAAATTGACATCGCTGCCATAACCTTCCCGCAACGATTGAGAGAACTGCGCCATGTGGCTGTCGCCGATGAGCAGTATATTTTTTTTGCCTGCCACAAAACACAGGCAGGGCTGCTCTTTAAACCGCTCCATACCCTCGGTAAAGCACGTATCTTTACGGAATTGCTCAAAAAACGGATTGGTTTGTATTTTATAGTTGGCTATATCCAGCACTTTTTTGCTGTACAGCATTTGGTTTACATTAAAATAAGCCAGGGCAAACACGGCAGCAAAAAGTGCCACCATACCGCTCAGGATAACCTTTTTGCCTGTAAAGGTTATGGGCTCAATATATTTATAAGACAAGTAACCCAACCCGCCCGATAGTATGCAGTAGCCCACTACCGCCACCCAGCCCGTACCCAGCCCATAGTATTGTGCTATTACAAAAACCGGCCAGTGCCACAAATACAGCGAGTAAGATATTTTACCGATGAACTGAAAAGCCCCGTGTTTAATTACAACAAAATTATTGTAATTGGCCATGATGATCAAAAAGGTACCTGCCACGGGCAATAGTGTATAAACTCCCGGCCAGGCCAGGGCATCGGTAAGGATAAAAAAGCTACCCAGCACCATTAAGTACCCGGCAATAGCAGTGATGCGCTGCCACAACATGCTTTTAATTTTGTCTTCGGCAAAAAAGGCAAGTCCGCCAAAAAGCATTTCCCAGCTGCGTGTAGGCAGCATATAAAAAGATCCGCTGGCATCATACCCAGTTACT
>JAZKDS010000276.1:5483-5772 GCA_040387455.1 Bacteroidota bacterium | reverse complement strand
AGACACTATTTTAAGTGTAACATCTTTATACTCTTCCAGCAGTTCTTTAAAGCTATCCAGGCAAATTAATCCTTGCGGACAGGCAGGTATAAGCACCACATTAGCAATAGTTTCTAACCAGGAGGTCTGGTTGCTGTGGTGTTCCATGTGCGATATAAACACAACCGGCTTTTTTTCTTTAGGCACAATTGTATGTGCTTTAAGGTTTTCGGGCACTTTAAGCCCTAAAATCCTCTGGAATTTATTTATAACGCCCGTCATGCCTGTACCATCGGTAATCAATACATCA
>JAZKDS010000276.1:4572-5473 GCA_040387455.1 Bacteroidota bacterium | reverse complement strand
TCGTGGTAGGCATTGGTCATAGCCGTACCACTCACTGTAGTCTCGGTATGTGTATTGGCTACAAAAGGTCCAAATTCATTAATAATTTTTTCCTCAATTGGCCTGTAAAGGCGGCCACTGGCAGTCCAGTCGGTATACACAATTTCTTTATTGCCATAAGGCGAAGTAAACTCCTGCCCTATACCTATAATATTGTTTCTAAAGGCAGTAAAGTACTGCTCAAGTTCGCTTTTTAGTAATGTGTCTGTTGCCTGTAGCATGAGGTTGGGTTATTAAACTACGCAAATGTAACGATTTCAGGTTATATTATATACCCATCTCTACCTGAAAACGCAGATACCAATTTTGCTTAGATGAACCATCAAAATAATTAAGATCGTCAAAGGTTAGTTCCATCTGGGCTTTAAAAGAATGCTCCCACACATATTTAGTAACGCCTATAGTATATTGATTGGTATTTGGGGCAAGCTGGCTGATATCATTATTAACTTTTTGTGTAGAAAAACGCCCTATAACTTCATAATCATTTAAAAACAAATAACTTGCCTGATAATCAAACCCATGCCCAGTAAATACATACTTAACATCTGAATTATCTAACGGATTAAAGGTTATGGGGTTATCTGATATTCTTTGCATGTAGGCCGTCATAAAAGACCAACCATTATATTTTAGCATACCGTCCAGTAATATAGACTGCATGTCTCTTTTTTCAAAAAGGTCATCACCCAGCTGGCCACCGGTGCGCCTTGCCTTATCATTATATTGGTAAGCGCCAGAAAGCAATAGTTTGGGGTGCTGCTCACGCTTTAGGTCGCCTTCAAAATAAGTACCGTCTTTTGTAAATGCCCCAAAAGGGAAAAGTTCAACTTTACCGGTATAAGCCAGGCCATTATCGGGC
>JAZKDS010000276.1:2029-4562 GCA_040387455.1 Bacteroidota bacterium | reverse complement strand
CCCTCACCCATGGTAACAGCTCCTTTAAGGTTGTATGAAAACTTATCTTCCCACTCGTGCAGGTTGTATACCTGAAAACCAAAATCCCTGTCTATTGTAAACTTGGCATTATTTATACTCCTGTCTGTTAACTGCAAAGCTCCTGACGAGTTTACACGCTGACGGTTACCGGGCAGCTTTGTTTGTCCAAAAGCAATGTTCCAGTGCCTGTTAGGCCTGTATATAACAACGGCATCTCTAATAATATTAAGATTTTTACCCTCTTCAATCTCGCCTACATCGCCAGGTGCAAATGATAGTTGTAATGCATACAAAAACTTAGGATTACCCACATAACCATCAAATCTTAGCCTAAGGCGGCGTATTTGCCCGTCAATTGCAGGCTCTTCACCTTCGTTATCAATATAAGATACCCTGTTTTGTATCCTGAAACGTATGTTTAACTGAAAAATACTATCCGGAGATGTTAGCCCTAAGCCTTTACCATAGCTGTAATATGGCAGTGCCGATAGCTTAAGATCATTATTGGTGGTAGTCCTTTTAATATCTACCTGTGCAGACAATAAAAAACTGATAAAAAATAAAAGTAACGTTAGTTTAGTTTTCATTTAAGAAATGTGTTGTTAATTTGCCGCAAAACTAAAGGCCATATTATAGAATTTTTGGTTGTAAAACCCCTTAAAGCAGGCTTGTAAAGTTTGCGCAAACTTAATATTAATTATTACTACCAAATGTTACCATAGTGTTACCTTTGCAAAAAATTAAAGTTATGCCTCAATACATAGGATACTATTTTACCGTTGAACCCAAAGAACCGGGTGCTGAAATATTAATGGCCGAACTAGGCGAAACTGCTTTTGAAAGCTTTGAAGAAACCGAAAATGGCCTTAGTGCTTATGTGCAAAAGCAATTTTGGGATGAAAATGTACTGAATGATATACAAATACTTAACTCAGATGAGTTTAAAATAAGCTATACTGTTGAAGAAATTGAACAGGTAAACTGGAACGAAGAGTGGGAAAAAAACTTTGAGCCTATTGAAGTTGATGATACCTGCCGTATAAGGGCTCCGTTTCATGAATATAAAGAAGTTACTTATGATATAGTTATAGAGCCAAAAATGAGTTTTGGCACCGGCCATCATGAAACCACTTTTATGATGACCCAACATTTACTTGAAACAGAGTTAGAAGGTAAAAAGACTTTAGACATGGGTTGCGGTACTGCCATACTGGCCATATTAGCCGAAATGAAGGGTGCTCAGCCTATAGATGCTATCGACATTGATAACTGGTGCTATGTTAATTCTATTGAAAATGCAGAACGTAATAATTGTACCCACATTACTGTAGAAGAGGGTGATGCTGCTTTGCTTGCCGGGCGCAAGTATGATGTCATTATTGCAAATATTAACCGTAATATCTTGCTTAATGATATGCAGCAGTACGTCGATTGCCTTAATGAAAATGCTACATTATTGCTTAGCGGTTTTTATGAAGAAGACATCCCTTTTATTGATGCCTCTTGTACTGAAAAAGGGTTAAAATTGGTAAAAAAACACCAGAAAAATAATTGGGTCGCCCTAAAATATGTAAATTAGCATTTTTAAATACTTGTTTATGAGCACTAAAGAGAAGGTACTCGAAGAGGTACTGGTAGAAGAGCTAACCGCCAATAATAATGAGATTGTTTTATACAATGATGATGTAAACACTTTTGACCATGTTATAGAAACACTGATACGTGTTTGCAAACACACATCTGAACAGGCAGAACAATGTGCAATACTTGTTCATTATAAAGGTAAGTGTACAGTCAAGACAGGTGATTTGAGTGACTTAAAACCACAATGTACACAGCTTTTAGATGCAGGCTTAAGTGCTGAGATTATATAAAAAAGGATGCTTTAGGGCATCCTTTCATTTTAAAGTTAGAATTCTCAGAAAGAATAACTCTAAATATTTTGAATACAACAATCAATAATTTAATTTTTTAAAGCTTTATTTTTTGAATTACTAAAATATAACTTATAAAATTATGAGGTTGGTATTTGTAGCAGTGTGGTTTTTACTACAACAAATTCATTATTCTTTAAAAAACACCTATACATCACCTATACAACAAGAATATTGCACGAAAACGATGTAGTGTTATTTGTAATTTTTTAAGTCGTAAACACCAGCAAAACAGAGGCTTTTCAGGTTAATTCATACTACACTAAATATTAACGTACTACTGTATAGTTTCTATATAGGCACAAAAATTATAACGTTTTCGTTGAATGTATACTTTTACACCATAACCTTAATTTATAATTTATATGGAAGTAAAACAACTACTCAAAAACAAACTGTATAAGGCTTCGACAGTATTAGGTTTGTCTCTATTATCTTTTAACTCGCAGGCACAAACAAATGTTACTGTAGATGCAAACGCAACATGGATGGGCGGCATGCTATGTTTTGAAAATAATGTTTCGCAAGATTACCTGTGGTATAATGACTGGGGTATTGACGATATTAAAACGGTAAGG
>JAZKDS010000276.1:0-2019 GCA_040387455.1 Bacteroidota bacterium | reverse complement strand
GAGCTATATCCAAACTATAATACATATAGCGCTACCGATGCTTATTGGTCTAACGGTGCTAATGGTAACAAAATTTTACAAGGCATGAGTTATATACTTAATGATGCTCTTGTAGGCCAGCAATTTACTTTTAGCGGAACTGTTGTAAGCAATACATTAGTAGATGGCTATACCGTGTATGCCTTTGTTAAAGCATTGGACGCTAACTATGGCCTAATAAATGAAACACCTTTCCCTTTAAATGAGCCGGGTAACTTTACTATTAACTATAATGCTGCACAATATGCAGGTACAGCCCACATACAGTATGGTTTTTCGGTAAGGGGTATAAATGCTAACCCTGCAGTTATGGAGTCTAACGGTAAAGTTGTAGTGTCTGCAGGCGAACCAGAAACAAACCCTGGCGGTGGCGATAGCTTAATTGTAAATGTTGATGCAAGCGCCACATGGATGGGCGGTATGCTTTGCTTTGAAAACAATACTAACCAGGATTACCTATGGTATAATGACTGGGGCATTGACGATATTAAAACTGTAAGAAACACAGCTGATAACCAGGTAATTTTATATCCTAACTACAATACATACAGCGCAACAGATGCTTATTGGTCTAACGGTGCAAATGGCAATAAAATACTTATGGGTATGAGTTACGTGCTTGATGATGAACTTATTGGTCAGGATATTACTTTTACAGGCAATGTACTAAGCAACACTATTGCAGATGCTTATGAAGTAAAAGCTTTTGTAAAAACATTAGATGCAAACTACGGCCTTATAAATGAAACCACTACACCACTTGATGCTACAGGAGTTTTTGCTATAAACTACAACTCTAACACCTATCCTGGGGCTGTACACATGCAATATGGTTTTTCTGTAAGGGGTATAAATGCAAACCCAATTAATATGGACCAAAATGGTAATGTAGTTATAGGCGCTGCTACTGCCGGCATACAAGACTTTACAAAAGGCAAAGTAGTTATGTATCCTAACCCTGCAAGCAACGTGCTTAACATAAATGCAGAAAACACAATTGATACTATAGAAGTATACAATCTTCTTGGTCAGATGGTTTTAAATGCAAAACCGGGTCAAAACCAGGCTGCGGTTAACGTTTCTAACCTAAATTCTGGTGTTTATATTGTAAATACTAACATTGCCGGCAAACAAACATCTGCCCGCTTTGTAAAACAATAGTTTTATAGTTTTCCATTAAATTCATGTTGATAGTTTTAACCGCCCCGCCCAAGCGGGGCGGTTTTTATTTATAACAGGTTTTCTTGTATATTCGTAATTAAATTAAAAAACAGAAAATAATTTTGAAAAAAAAATTACTTCTTTTTATACTATTCGCATTCTCAGCCCTGGCACAGGACCTGCCGCCTATAGTACAATACACAACCGGCATTTATAATGCGGGCAACCAAAACTGGATGATAAGCCAGGACAATAACGGGTATTTGTACTTTGCAAACAACTCCGGTCTGCTGGAATACAATGGTACTGCCTGGAACCTATACCCTACCCCCAACGAAACTATTTTAAGATCTGTAAAAGTGGTTGAAGACCGCATTTACACAGGTGCTTATATGGAGTTTGGTTATTGGAAGAGGCAGCCAGATGGTGCGCTCAAATATTTTTCATTATCAAGTAAAATAAAACATAAAATTATAGATGATGAGCAGTTTTGGAATATTGCCTATTTAGACCACTGGATTATATTTCAGTCGCTTAGCCAGATATTTATTTATGATTGTAAAGCTGATTCATTTAATATAATAACGTCTGACACGGGTATGAATAAAGTGTTTAGCGTTAACAACACTATTCTGTATCAAACATTTAGCTCAGGCCTCTATGAAGTTGAGAACGGCAAAAGCAAATTAATAAGTAATGCCGCTTTATTTGCAAAAAGTAAAATTGTAAATATTTTTGGTATTGAAGACGGCCTGCTTGTACAAACGCAATATGATGGGTTCTATACGTATAAAAACGGAGAAATAGCCAAGTGGGATA
>JAZKDS010000275.1:0-5252 GCA_040387455.1 Bacteroidota bacterium | reverse complement strand
GTAATTTCATAGTCGCAGCACCTAACCTAACGAAGTAATGCCGTAAGGGTGAGCAGTAGAGACGCATTGAATGCGTCTCACACAACAAATGCAAATCTTTATGGGAGACGCAAGCATTGCGTCTCTACAAGCCCCTCGCTGCAAATAAACAGAAAACCCCACGTAAAACGCAGGGTCTTCCTTACCTAAATATAAAAATACCTAAAACAATCAGGTCTTAGTAAGCGTGATTTAAAACACAACCTGGCTTTGCAGGTTTATATCGGTTATATCCTCCGGATTAAGCGCATAGCGGCTCACAGCATCGGCGCCTATAGCAAAGAGCTCATTATCTCTTATAATTACATCAAAACACAGCTTGTTGATGCTTGTTACCAGCACAGGCTCGGCAGGGTTAGTAACATCAAACACCTTAATTTCGTCATCGCACACAAAAAGGTAGTTATTATACAAACCAAGGCCTTTAGGGGCAGTAAGTTCGCGGTGGTGTATCAGTTGCGGTACCTGCGGGTTGGCAAGGTCATACACCATAAGCGCATTGATGTTGTTGCCGCACCAGGTATTGCTGTGCAGGGTTACAAATGCATGGGTACCGTTGCTAACCACCGGGTCGCACGATGTAAAATGCTGTGCTTCACTTACAAAAACAGGGTTTTCGGGGTTGGAAATGGCATAGATATACATACCGTTTTGAGACCCCACATACAGGTAATCCTGATCGCTAAACAGGGTTTCAATATTAAACCCAATGTGCACTTCGTTAACCTTAACTGGACCTGTGGCATCTACCAGCGAAAACACATTTAAGTTTTGCTGGTCTACCGTATACAGGTAGTTACCTTTAAGTGCAAATATGGCCAGCGATCCACCGGCGCCATCGCCTTTGGTTCCTTCGCTGTTAGGGTTATCTCCATCTCCGCTGCATGCCACGGCTACTGTAGCCAGGATTGCAATACATAAAATATATAGTTTTTTCATGGCTATTGGGCTATCCAGTCGGTAATTATTTCGTTATCAGCTACATTACTCCAACTTCCGTCGGGCGCTGTTTTTTGAGGAAAAACATTCATGTTGCGTTTTATAAAGTAAATGGCATTGTTATCATAGACCAGCGTAAGCAGGTCGGTAGCCTGGTTAATGTACAGCGTAGTGCCGCGCATGGCCACATC
The DNA here is from genome assembly GCA_040387455.1 of Bacteroidota bacterium. Lineage (GTDB taxonomy): Bacteria > Bacteroidota > Bacteroidia > Flavobacteriales > Flavobacteriaceae > Flavobacterium. The sequence goes on along the minus strand of JAZKDS010000275.1, from coordinate 4,083 downwards.
TGTAGCGCCGGTGGCCTGCAAAAAGGCTATTTCTACCGGGTTTGAAGGATCGTTATATTTGTAAATATGAAAACCACGGTTTACATCGTTAACAAACAACAGGTTATCTTTAATATAAATTTTGCCTGACTTAACCATGGTTGCAGGCGCCATAAGCTCTACCGATGCCTCCATAGCCTGGCGGGTCATTGTAACGGGTGTGTAGCTTACAGGCTCTACAAAAACGAGGTCGTCATCGCTGGTATTGTAGCCCCAGCAGCCGGTAAGCAGCAGCGGCACAATTAAGATTAATACGAGTTTTAAATGTTTCATAATAAGGTTGGGTTTTATTTTAAGATAACAAAAATGTAAAAGGGTTGCGTGGCTGTTAAAATATTAATTTTACGATAACATTGCACATATTATTACAGTATCAAAATAAATGCACGCATAATATTTATATATTTACAATAGAAAAAGGAAAAAACTATGAGTTATACCGATAAAATGCTTCGCGATGGCGCACTGGCCGATAAAGTTATTGTAGTAACCGGAGGCGGCAGTGGCCTGGGCAAAGCCATGACCAAATATTTTATGGAGCTTGGCGCCAGGGTAGCCATAACATCGCGCGATTTAGAAAAGCTGCAGGCTACAGCCCTTGAGCTTGAAAAAGAAACCGGTGGCGAATGCCTTGCCGTGCAGTGCGATGTGCGCAATTATGAAGAGGTAGAAAACATGCTGGCCATGGTGCTTGATGTTTTTGGCCGTGTAGATGTATTGCTTAATAATGCTGCGGGCAACTTTATATCGCCTACAGAGCGGCTTAGTGCCCATGCTTTTGATACCATTATAGATATAGTGCTTAAGGGGTCTAAAAACTGTACGCTGGCCTTTGGTAAGCACTGGATTAAAGCCGAACAAAAAAACACCTCTATACTAAACATAGTAACCACCTATGCCTGGACGGGCAGTGCTTATGTAGTGCCAAGTGCCACGGCTAAGGCCGGTGTACTGGCCATGACCCGCAGCCTTGCGGTGGAATGGGCCAAGTATGGCATAAGGAGCAATGCTATTGCCCCGGGGCCCTTCCCTACCAAGGGCGCGTGGGACAGGCTTTTGCCTGGCGACCTGAAGGATAAATTTGACCTGGCTAAAAAAGTGCCGCTGCAACGCGTGGGCGACCACCAGGAGCTGGCCAATATTGCCGCCTACCTTGTGAGCGATTTTTCGGCATACATGAATGGTGAGGTGATTACTATAGATGGTGGCGAGTGGCTAAAAGGTGCCGGGCAGTTTAATTTGCTTGAAGCGATACCCGAAGAAATGTGGGATCAGCTTGAGGAGATGATAAAAGCGAAAAAGAATAAGTAGTCAGAAGTCCGACGTGAGAATTCCGGGGCTGGATTAAAACTGAATATTAAAAAATCCGAAATTAGATTTACATCTGGTTTCGGATTTTTTTTTGATGTTGCATTGCAAACTCCAAAAGTGAAATGTTAGATACTTTTTTATTGTTTTTGACAAAACCTCAAAGTAGAATTCTTAACATTGAAAATTTGCTGATTCCGAACTCCGAAAGTGAAAAGTTAAGCACTTTTTGCAGCGCTACAGTAAAATTTAAGGCAGTATTTACTTGCTTTTTTTTTATATATTTTTTCTTTATTTAGACTTGATTTAAATAATCTTTTTTATATTTGCGGCAAATTATTATTCTTAATAAATCTAAATAAACATTTCCCAATGAAGAAAAATTTACTTTTGATGGCTGCAATCTTTGCCGGTGCTGCCTCTTATGCACAAGAGTGTACTGCTGTAGCCACAGTAGATGAAGACTTTAGCGATTTTACAGTTGGTACAGCCTGGGCAGGCGAAAACTGCTGGAACAAAATAGCCTTAGGCTTTGCCGGCGGCGGCGGTATGATTTATACTGCAGAAGATGCTGAGCCTGCTAATACATACATTAACTATTATGCAGCTGTGGCTGTAAATGCCTACTCATATCTTAGTGGTCCTGAAGTATCTACCTTTAACGGTACTCACGAGCTTTCGTTTACCACATGGAAAATTGCATCAAACGGCAGCGTACCAGCAGGTAACGTTACTTTGCAGATAGGCACCATGACAAACGTAGCCGATGCTACTACTTTTGTGGCATTTGGCACCCCTTATGTAATTACATCAGAAAACATTGTAACAAGCAAAGCTACCTTTAGCAACATCGTTATACCATCTGCTGCTGCCGGAAGCCACATTGCTTTCAGGCTATCTGCCGACACTGCACACAACGCCCTTGCTATTGATGATGTAACATGGAGCGAAGTTGAAGTAACTGAGCCTGCTTGCGAAGCAGTAGCATTTATTGACGAAGATTTTACCGAGTTTGAAGCGTTTGAAGACAACTGCTGGTCAATTATTGCCAATGGCTTTCCTGCAGGTCCGGCAGTATACGTTGACGGAGATGATGAAAATGAGTTCGTTACGTTTTATGCCGCTAACTCAGCTAACACAGACGCTTACCTTATAACGCCAGAAGTTTCTACTTTTGACGCTAGTCACTCACTATCATTTGACGCATGGAGAGTAGCTATGGGCCCTACAGTACCGGGTACAGTTACAATTCAGGTAGGTACTATTACAGATGGCACAGCAACATTTGTTCCTGTTACTACAGGTGGCTCATTTACATTAACATCTGCTACATCAGCACCTTACACAGTAGCAATACCATCTGCACCGGCAGGTAGCCACATAGCTTTCCGTATTACAGGCGATACTCCACATAATGCAGCGTCTATAGACAATGTAGCATGGACTACTACTGCTGCTACAGAAAACTTTGCAAAAGGTGCTTTTGCTATGTTCCCTAACCCTACTGCAAATAAAAATGTTACCCTTGCATTTAACGCTAACACCGCTGCCGAATTTGTAAGTGTGTACACGCTTACAGGTGCTAAAGTTTTTGAAGCTGCTGTTACAGGCACTACATCTCAAAACCTTAACCTTTCTGCACTGTCATCAGGTATGTATATCGTTAAAGTACAAGCAGGTAACGCATCAGTTTCTCAAAAGCTGGTTATACAATAATCCAACTAAATATTATACCCGGAAGGCCGCACAATTGTGCGGCTTTTTTATTTTGTACTGTTAACAAATTCCGTTTTCAGGAACCATAAATAATTGTATTTTTACGGTTCTAAAAATTTGAGACCACAATGGGCAAAATCATAGCCATAGCCAACCAAAAAGGAGGCGTAGGCAAAACAACAACATCAGTTAACCTTGCGGCAGCGCTGGGCGTACTTGAAAAAAAAGTACTGCTTATAGATGCTGATCCACAGGCCAATGCAAGCAGCGGCCTGGGTATAGATGTTGAATCTGTAGAGATAGGCAGCTACCAGATACTGGAACACAGCAACACGCCCGATGAGGCTACGGTTGAGTGTAGTGCCCCTAATGTATGGATAATACCTGCACACATAGACCTTGTGGCCATTGAAATTGAGCTTGTAGACAAGGAAAACAGGGAGTATATGCTTAAACAGGCACTGGAAAGCGTTAAAGACAAGTATGACTATATTTTGATAGACTGTGCACCATCTCTTGGTTTGTTAACGCTGAATGCACTTACCGCGGCAGACTCTGTGGTTATACCTATTCAATGCGAATATTTTGCCCTTGAAGGGCTTGGCAAACTGCTAAATACCATTAAGAGTGTACAAAAAATACACAATCCGGCGTTAGATATAGAAGGCTTATTGTTAACTATGTATGATGCACGCTTAAGGCTGAGCAACCAGGTTGTAGAAGAGGTGCAAAAACACTTTAACGATATGGTGTTTGAAACCATCATACAACGAAACATTAAGCTTAGCGAGGCACCAAGCTTTGGCGAAAGCATAATAAACTATGACGCTACCAGCAAAGGAGCCAGTAACTACCTGCAACTTGCAGAAGAAGTAATAAAGAAAAACAGTAAGTAGGTTTATGACAAAAGCAGTAAAAAAGCAAGCCCTTGGCAGGGGATTATCGGCATTATTAAAAGATCCTGAAAACGACATCAAATCGGTTGAGGATAAAAATGCAGATAAGGTTGTAGGCAATATT
>JAZKDS010000274.1:0-5472 GCA_040387455.1 Bacteroidota bacterium | reverse complement strand
CGACCCTCTCGGTGTAAACGAGATGCTCTGAACCAACTGAGCTAATCGCCCCAATATTGCAATATTTTGAAGGCATGCCTTGTTTGTTATTGCGAGTGCAAATATACACTTAGTATTTGTATTTGCAATAAATTTGATGAAAAATTTACTGTTTTTTTATATCCTTTAAAACCGCCCGGTTTTCAAAGTTTATAACTTCTATAGTAATAGGCTCATTTTTAGCATTTCTGCCTTCTATGATATACAGTTTACCGCCGCCTTTTTGCTGTTTGTTGCTTTTATCAAAATCTATATCGCCAAACTCAAGCGTTTTTTTTATGTCGTCACTAGTTACCCATTTTTCATTAAATTTAGCTTGGGCTTCTTTAGATACAGTAAAACCTTTTGTACGGATACTTTTAAGTACCCTACAGTTAGGTAGGTAACAAAAATCCTGTCCGCGACCTGTAAAAATAAAGGCAACTAAAAAGCCTCCAAGGCACAGTCCAAAAAGGTAATAAGCAAGGCGGTGCTTAAATTTCATGGTTTAAAATATTTTTTGCAAAAGTAAGCAATTAATACCTTTTAGAGCGCATTAATTAAAATACGTATGCCTACCAATATCATGCAGCCCGATAGTACCTGCAATATAACATGGCTTTTTATTTTATGAGAAAAATAGGCGCCAAGCTGTGCTCCGGGCACAACGCCCATGGCAAGATAAAGCACCATGTGTACGGTTTCGGGGTTTTCGTAAGTGCCCATAGTGGCGTGGGTAATAACGGTTACTGTAGCCATTACGGCCAGTATAAAATGAGAGGTGGCTGTAGCTACATGCACGGGGAATTTTAGCCAGTTTACCATGGCCGGTACATGTATAATGCCTCCACCGATACCCAGCAGGGGCGAAATGTAGCCCACCAGTACACTTACTATATTGCCAATAGTGCTGTTGTAGCAGTAGTTATACGTTACACCTTCGCGGTCTGTAAGTATATGGTGTTTAAAGTTTTTACCACCTGTAGAGAGTACAAGTTGTGGCGCTTTTGTCCGGTTTTTATATAAAAGATAGGTGGCCAGCACCATAAGCAAAATACCGAATATGAGATTGAAAAGTTTTTGAGGTATATATTTTACCGTAAGCGCCCCAAGTATAGAACCGGGTATAGTAAACAGCGCAAAGGTAATACCTGCCTTATAGTCTATCCTGCCGGAGCGCGCATAGGCCATAGTGCCCGATATTGCATTAACACACACTACCGCCATAGATATAGCCGTAATTAACTCAGGGCCCAGTTCAGGGTAAAAGATAAGGAGCAGGGGCACCAGTATAAAGCCACCGCCGGCGCCAATGAGTGTACCAAAAGCCCCAATTATAAATCCTGCAAGTATAAGTACCGTACTTTCCAAAAGGAGTGTAGTTTGCGTTGTTAATATTGCAAACTTCGCAAATTTGAATATTAAATCATAATCTTTATTGAAAAATTTATTTCAAAACTATCTGATAATGAGTAATATGCTAAGAATATAGAGTTGGTAGACTAATAGATTTATATCCTGAGTGAAACCCCTAAGGCTTCATAAAACTGTTGATGCGTTTGGTGCGATGACAATTCGTATCCGCCAGAAATATCCAGCTGTACATTTTTTGTAATGAGGTATTTAAGGCCTCCATCTATCCAGTGATCAGCATGTTTATGGCTGGGTAAATAGCCAAATGCTTCTATATAGGCGCTTATGGTACTGCTTAGTTTAAAATCTGGAGAAATAGTATAGGCATATTCAGGCTGCGGGGTTTCGCCATCCCAACTTACACCCAGATTGTAGCCAAGGTCTAATGAACTGCTAACTTTGTTTTGAAATAAAAGCCTTATTTCTGGTGTCAGGTATTCTGACTGAAATTTTTTGGTAGCCACCTTAGGCAATTGCATGTGCACAATTAATGACGTTTCTGGTAATAATCCATGCTCTTTTAAAAGATTGACTTTAAGGCCTATGGTTACCGGATCAAGACCAAGGGCTGAGCTATCGGCCGCCTTGCTGTAAAGCAGGGTAGTGATAAGCCTTAGCTCAAGATGCTCATTAAGTCCAAATTTCCACAGTGTTTCGGGTAGCTGAAATTCGCTGGCATGTGGTGCTGTTTTTTTATGAAGGAAACCGGTTTCTGACTGAAACATGCCTGTAGGAACAATGGCAGCAGTTTCTGTTTGGTCTGGCCTGTCAGTTTCAATAGGTTTTTGTGCTAACATATAAAAGGGCAGCATAAAGAACAATAGGGCGTATTTTTGGATCATAAATGAGTGGCTTATAAATAAAGTTACTTATTTATAAATCAGCTTATATGTAAAGTTTTCCTAAATCTTTAATCAGAATAGATTAAACATCTATGGCTTCAACTTCTATAACATCTCCGGGTAGCAGGCTGCCCAATTGAGTATTGCCCACGCGCACGCGCACCAGCCGTAGTGTAGGGAGCCCCACCGCCGATGTCATTTTGCGCACCTGCCTGAATTTGCCTTCGGTAACCGTTATCGATATCCATGAGGTGGGGCCATGGCGCTCATCTCTTATTTTCCTGCCGCGTTCGGGCAGGGCAGGGGGAGTACTCAGTATAAAGGCCTTACACGGCTTTGTTACATAGCGTGTGCCTTTAAAGCCTATTTCTACACCCTGCTGCAGCTGATTTACAGCCTCCTGGGTTGCAAGGCCGTCTACCTGTGCATAATATTCTTTTTCTACTTTTTTGCTGCGTACCACTTCGCTCATCATACCATCGGTAGTAAGCAGCAGCAGGCCTTCGCTATCTTCGTCAAGGCGACCTATGGCCATAGTACCTTCCGGAAAATCATGCAATTCGCCCAACAGTTTTTTGTTACGTTTAAGGTTGTAAACAAACTGGCTCAGGTATCCCCAGGGCTTGTATATTATAAAGTGGCGGTGCATTTTTTAGATTTTTGGATGATTCGATTGTTCGATTGTTCAACGGTTTGATGTAATAATCTTTCAATCTAAGGAACATACACCCACTTGCTGTCGGCTGCCTGTAAATCACTATAAAGCCCGTTTTCGTGTGCTGCACCATACAAAACGGCAATTTTGGTATGCTTTTCAGCAATAATTACATCAGCAAGGTTTTTATTGCGGTACCGCAGTATCATTTCGTTAGAACGCGAATTTTTTTCTTTGCCGCATTTGTACTTTTCTTCTAATGGTGTGGTATAATCGCAGGCATCAAGCACAATTTTTCCGTATTGGCTTTCATATTGCTTTATAAGACTGTTCATAGGTACATCTACAACACGCCCTTTAATAGTATCTACGCCCAGCTGGCTGTATTTGGGCTGGTTGATAAGCCCGCGCCTGTTTTTAAAATTACGGCCCAAAAGCTTGTGGTTCACCGTATCAAGATACCCTTCTTTACGGATGGTTACCCCTGTAAGCTTGCGCACTTTGAGTTTTAAAGTATCTTTTTGTTGCTGGGTAAGCGAATCGGTTACACGCACACTTTCCATAAATACAATATAACCTTCGGCCTGTAGCGAGTCTACCTTATGTTTAACATCGGCATAAAACTCTTTAGTACCTATGTGCCTCATGGGTATATAGGCCATGGTTTTTGTACCATTAGAATATAAAGACAGGGTGGCTTCGGTTTTATATACGCCCAAAACCCTTAAAGCTAAAGACATGCATGAGGTGGAAAGCAGTGCTATAAGCAGCAGCGCTGTTAATAAACGAAGTTTCATTTTTATGATGGTTTGTTGCGCTAATGTAAGCCAATGCAGGTATACATCAAAATGTTTACCCGGGTTTGTTAAGGCCGTGCATTACATGATGAACTTAAAAAACAGGTTCCTGGCTGTGTATGACAAAATGATTTAGTAACTGTAATATTACTGAAAGCGGTGAACCCAACACCCCTGAAGGCCTGGAGTGGGGGATAGGTGATACTAAAGGCCAGACAAAGCTTTGTTATAAACAAAAATGTCCCGGAGCATACCCCGGAACATTTGTTTTACTATTTAATGTAGTATTATTTAATAAACTGAATGATAAAACCTCCTTTTGAGGCCATGTTATACTTCCAGGCCGAAGAAATAGGGTAGGTTTTAACATCAAACTGCATTAGCGGGTCAGCACCTTCGGTAATTACCCTGAACTGTGTAAAGCCTTTGCTGTATTTGGCAAGGTCAAGCGTAACAGGGAGTGGTTTGTTAGTACCGTTTATACCCACAATATAAGAAAGGTCGCCTTTTTGGCGTGATAACACTAATGATGTGCCCGGGTCTGCCATTACATATTCAGTTTTATCCCAGGTGGCCGGCATCTCTTTCAGTAAATTTTTAACGGCTGTGGGCAATGATTCAAATACCTCTTTAGAATCGGCAAAGTGTATGATGCCCGATGTATAGATCATGGCCATAGAAAGCTCATGTACGCCAGTATTTAAACGCGGGAATTTCCTCATGGTTAATGCAAATGGCGTATAATCTGCCGGGCCTGCTACATTTCTGGTAAAAGGCAGTACTGTATTTTGTTCTGCAGCTTCTTCCGGGAACCTTGGCTCATAAAAATAGCTTTCGGTACCTAAAATACCCTCTGCAGTCATAAAGTTAGGCCAGGTGCGGTGCCAGCCCCTTGGCATGGTTGTGCCGTGCAGGTTGACTAATAAATGTTCTTTTGCGGCATCTTCAAAAACGCCTTGTAATGCTGCCATTACCTCTTGCCTGTCTGAACACCAAAAATCTATCTTAACACCTTTAACGCCCATAGCGGCCAGTTCTTTAAATCTTGCCTTTCTTTTTGTTGCATCAAAATATTCTGATGAATAGCCCCAAACCAGAGGCTGAACGCCTTTGTCTATAGCAATTTTGATAATACCACCTTCTTTGTTGGCTTTTTCCCAACCTGCATCAAAAAGCGTGTATTTAAAGCCAAATGACGCTGAAACATCTGTAAAATCATTATAAATATCGGGTGAATGGTCATCAGGATGCGACCACCACGACCATGCTGCTTTGCCGGGCTCAATCCATGAGGTGTCTTCAATTTTTGAAGCAGGGGCTAAATCGGTAATCATGGTAGATAGCAATATGTCTCCGGCTTTATCGCCAATGATGATAACCCTCCAAGGCATCGTCCAGGGCAGGTTAGACTCGGGGTACACATTTTGTTTATCGGGTAGGGGAAGGGTAAATTTCTCGTCTTTTTCGGCAAAGGCCACTTTATAGATGCCTCCCTTAGAGTCTGGCTGTAAATGGCAGCCCGGGTAGGTACCCTCATTACCGGATTCGGCAATAAGTACCCAGTTTTCTTTGTTGTTTACATTGAACAGGGCAGGCATACACCAGCCCACCGAAGGATTGCGCGCACCACTAATTGTGTCGCCCGAATTTACGTTAACATAAAAATCTTCATAACCGGGAGTGTAGTCTCCGGCCTTATTATAAGGCTGTAGCCAGCCTTTTGCACTTTGCTCTATGGTAAATGCTG
>JAZKDS010000273.1:0-4423 GCA_040387455.1 Bacteroidota bacterium | reverse complement strand
ACAAAAAAATCGCGCAATTGCTCTTTTGTAAGCGCCCTTATATCTTTCTTCTCCGTTTGCATGCTGCAAAGGTACTAACATTTTGGTAAATACCGAAGTACCCTGTTTTCATAAAAAAAAAGCCCTCCGCTAAAGCGGAGGGCATATTATATATCCCTTCTGGCTGAAGCCAGGGGCAAATTGTGCAGAGGCATTGATAGATTAAATTACCCCATTGCTATAGTAACTTACTCTTTAATCAGTTTAAAGGTAGCCGTAGCGCCTGTGGTTTTGTCTTCCATTTTAAGCAGGTAAACACCGCTGGCGGCATTGCCCAGGTTAAGGGTGCCGTTTTGTTGGGTTATTTTGCCTGTAGTAAGCTGCTGGCCTAAAAGTGTATATACAGTATATTCCGGCTGCAGGCCATTGTTAACGGTTATGGTAAACACCCCGTTAGACGGGGTAGGGTAAATGCCTACAGCGCTTTGCAGCGTGTGGCTGCCGGTTGACGCCTCGTCTTCCAGTTTAAAGCCTACCATGTCTTCGGCGCTAAAATTACCGCCGGTAGCTATTATATCTCCGTTGGTAAAGGCAAGCTCATAGCCGCCATTGCCAAATTCGCAGCACATACCATCGCTATATTCATCAAAAATAGTAAAGGTATAGCACCCTAACGGCAGGTCTAAGGTTTCGGTATATTCTTCATTAGGCTCATAATTACCGCCGCTGCTCACTACTGTACCGGCTTCATTAGTTACTTCCCACGACGTTTCATAGCCATAATTATCAGTATTTATAGTAAGTATAATCTGGTCTATGATATAAATGTTTACATCAAAAGCGGTAGATGCTGTATTGTCAGCCGGGTTAGCATCGGTGCCGCCATTAGGTTGCACAATGTTTATAGTTAGCGTGTTAGATCCACTGTAGGCGGTTAATTGGGGTAGGTCTACAACAGCTGCTGCGCCCGTTGCAAGGCTCCCCGTCCAGTTATATACCATGGCTGCACCGTTAAAAAGCTGGTAGCTTTGTTTATAATGCGCACCTGTGGGTTTAAAGCGCCTGTACAGCCATCAAGGCCGGTTTGTAAAATAGTACCGCGTGCATCCAATGCAAAAACGGTTTGTGGCGGATAATAATCAAGTGTTACCTGTCCGGTATTGCCCGGATCCAGCCATTCTTTAAGTCTTGAAGCCGTGTTAGCTCCGCTATCCCAAGATACGTCAAAACGCCCGTAGGCATCATAACCGTTATTATCTACTATACCCGAACATGCCGAGTCGCCACCATACAGCTGGCCACGCAGGCGGCCGTTGTTATCATATAAAGGTGAGCCTGATGAGCCTCCTTCGGTAACGCCCAGGTCCCAATTATTTATTATCCACATTGAAGTTTCTTCACTTAACGGGCCATAATCACGACAGGTTTTCATGATGTCGCCAGCGGGGTGGTGTATACCAAAAACCGATTCCGGTGCTGTGGTGCTTCTGTCCCATCCGGCATAAACCAGATCCCATTCTGCCGGAATGTCTGCCGTAATTTCTACAAGGCAAAAATCGCTCTCGGTTTTGCGCGCACGCAATGTGGCACCGCTTAGCGTTTGGTAATAATCGGGTGCGTTTGTGGTGCTGGGCTCAGTACCGGCACATATAGGGTTAGGGCTTATCCAGTTAAACCTGAATGCCCATTGCGATGGGTTGCTGTAGCAGTGGTTAGCCGTTAAAAAATAAGGTGTACCATCGTTAGATGTGTTGTTTACCAAGCCGCCGCTGCAAAAGCTGGAGTTATCAGTAATAATAACGCCTACAGCCTTTTTGTTTACATCTTTAAATTGTTCAATATCGGCAACATAGCAGTCCACATCAAGGTTACAGTCGCCACTGCCGTTTATGTCATCGTCCGGCGATTTCATAAAGCCTTCGCCTTGTGTACGGTAACCATGCACAACCTTAAAAATTTCAAGCCTTCCCTGTCCGGCTACGGCAAGAGGTTCGTAATATTCAATCCAAATGTCTTCACCTTTAACCAGCCATGTACCCAGCACACGCTCTTCGTTATTTTGGCGGGCATCATAGGCGCCTAAAACATCGCTATGCTCATTGTTATATAGGTATACAGTAGCGCCTTTTGGCATATAAAAATCGGTAAACAAAAAGTTCATGGTTTTTGCCCCGGCAGATGTATAACGTATCCTCCATATACGGTCGCCATTAGGCAGGGTGTGCCACGTGCCGCTGTTGTTAAGGGTGTGGTCTACTAAAAACTCATGTCCAAAACGCCACGGCTTGTCTTTGCCTTTATCGTTTATGGCATCTTCTTTTAGCAATGCTTTTACATCAAAAGCAGGCATGGCAATGGGATTAATTTGCTCAAGGCCGGTTTGCTTCCAGCTTTGCGGGTTTCGTTCGTTTGTTACCTGTGCAAAGCCTGCCAGCGAGGCCAATAGCAACAAAAGGGTAATTTTAATCTTCATTAATAGTTGTTTAGGTTAGAGTGTAAAAGTAATTTATTTTGTTACAAATGAAGTTTATGTAGCGGTCAAAAGTTATATTTTAACAGCTAATGAGCCTGTTGCGCGCCTAACTAACTTTTATTTACCTTTGCCTAAAACACACCATTATGCATTTTATATCTGAAGAACTGGAAGATTATGCTGCCCTGCACAGCCAGGATGAGCCGGAACTGCTTGCCGCACTAAACCGCGAAACACACCAAAAGATTTTGCAGCCGCGCATGCTTAGTGGGCACTTTCAGGGGCGTGTGCTGAGTATGATATCTAAACTGGTTAATCCGGTAAATATACTTGAAATAGGTACCTACACAGGTTATGCTACACTTTGCCTTGCCGAGGGCCTGCAAAAGCATGGCTCTCTTGATACCGTTGATAATAATGAGGAGTTGTTTGATTTTCAGCGTAAATATTTTGACCAGAGCCTCTATGCCAAACAGATAAAACAACACCTTGGCAATGCGCTTGATATTATACCTAACCTGGGTAAAAAGTTTGACCTTGTTTTTATTGATGCCGATAAAGAAAACTACCCTAATTACTGGGAAATGGTAGTGCCGCTAATGAATAGTGGTGGTATTATACTTAGCGATAATGTACTGTGGAGCGGCAAAGTACTGGAGCCGGTTAAGCCAAATGATAAAAGTACAAAAGTTTTACTGGAATATAATAAGCTAACAAAAGAAGACTCCCGTGTAGAAACGGTATTACTACCCATTCGTGACGGGCTCACTGTTAGTAGGGTTATCTAAGCGCTCCTTAACTTCAGGGAAAAACCTGTCGCGCAGGTAAATGTACAGCTTTAGTATTAGCCAACCGGTAAGCAGGCCAAAACAATAGCCCGTTAAAATATCGCCCGGGTAATGCAACCCAAGATATATGCGGCTGTAGGCAAATATTAAAGGCCATATAAAAAACAAGCCCATATTTTTTATATATGGATGCAGTACCTTATATAAAAAGAAGGCCGATGCCATAGAGCTTGAGGCGTGTCCTGATATAAAACTGAAAGAATTGCGGTGCTGCACAGCCCTTATCAGGCCTGCAATTTCGCTGTTATTGCCCGGGCGCAGCCGCTGAAAGTAGTATTTAAAAAAGTTGGTGCTTTGGTCAGTAAGGGTTACTAACACAATAATCATACAAACCACCAAAACGGCATGGCGCCAGCCAAGCCTTTTAAAAGTAAGATAAAAAATCAGGGCAAACACCGGAATCCAGCTGGTTGCCCTGGTTATAAGTTCCCAAAAGGGGTCAAAAGTGTCAGATCCCAGGCTGTTGAGCCATACAAATACATCGCGGTCCAGTTCAAGCAATCGTTGCAGCATGTTACTTAATGCGTTTTATAGGTCCTGATAAATCTTCTATATTAACATCTTTTTCTAAATCCTGCTTCATCTTGTTCATTTCGTCTGCAATGTTTTTAGCTACATCGTCATCCTGTCCTATTTCGGTAAAACTCTTTTTAATGCCATCAAGGTCAGCACTTTTATGAATTTCACTTTTTATGTCATTTGTTGCGCTTTTTAGCTGTTGCATGCCTTTACCCAGTGCACGCGCAATTTCAGGAATTTTATCACTTCCAAAAAGCATCAGCACTACTATGATGATAAAAAAGAACTCGCCGCCGCCTATTCCAAACATAACTTTAAATTTTAATATACAAATGTACGTAAAGTTGCCATGGAGCGGATGGCTAAAAACATAATTTTAACCATATAAAATTTACTGCTTAACCATTTTAACGGTGGTAACAGTAGTGCCTATAGTTGCCGATACATAATAAATACCTGCGCTAAGGTGGCTCACCGAAACATCATTACCTGTAGATTGCAGTACCGTGCGGCCGGCAGCATCTACAATTGTAATGGCTGTAATGTCATCAGTACCTGTAAAGTGCAGTACATCATTTACCGGGTTTGGTGCTATTGAAAGATT
>JAZKDS010000272.1:0-7270 GCA_040387455.1 Bacteroidota bacterium | reverse complement strand
GTTTTCTGCGGGCATGGGATCACTCTGGGTTCGAAAAGAAAACCTGCCCGGCATTGAGCGTGTAGATAAAATACCAAAAGACTTTTGGCAGCAACGCTATGAGCAAATTAATAATTTTGAAAATCATCTTGCCCAAAATGGCACTATAGTGCTTAAATTCTTTTTGCATTTAAGTAAGGAAGAACAGCGTGAACGCCTTCTGCGACGCCTTGATCTGGCCAGCCATAACTGGAAGTTTAGCCCGGGCGACCTTAATGAGCGCGAACATTGGGGTGATTACCAAGCATTTTATGAGGAAGCGATAAACGCTACGTCTAAAAAAAATGCACCGTGGTTTGCCATACCGGCCGATGATAAAAAAGTTGCGCGGCTATTAGTAGCTAAAGCTATTGTGGACGAACTTAAAAAATATGATTTTAAAGAGCCGGAAGTTGATGAAGAAGTGCTTGAAAATATTAACGCCTACAAGAAACAACTGCGCGGTGAGAAAGAGTAATGAGTATACATTGATCAGGGGGAAATAATCAATTTAGTGAATTTCGTCCAGTAAATCCCGTAATTCTTCATCACTAAGGCAAATGCCTATATTGACTACTTTTTCGTTTTCATCTTCTTCGCCATTAATAAAATAAATAGGAATTTGAGATGTGCTTTTACGCTTGTGAATACTATCGGCTGTCATGCGCCCATGAGATGGTTTTACGGCATAATTAACCACAATGGCATCTGGTTTTACCAAGCCTGTTTTACGATACGCTTCAGTGCCGTCTTCCATTTCCAGGCCTACAAGTTCATGTCCGGAGCTGCTGCAAAAGTCGAGCAGGGGAGTAGAACTCTCTTTGCTCCAGTCAATAACAAATAATTTCATTTTAGTATAGGATGTAGTGCAAAGGTAAAAAAACCTGCCATAAAATTTACGGCAGGTTTTTTCCGGGTTAGTTTTTGTACTTAGGTGGTATATATAATTGAAAGGTATTATAGCTTAAAGCCGTATGCAATGCGCAGGGCAATTTGATCGGTATGAAAGTCATTCATGCCTTCGTAGCGCACACTTATATCAATAACATCTGTAGCATAGCCTATGCCGGGTGCCCATAAAAAAGTGGTTTGGTCATAATTATTAGTTACAGCAAAACCGGCACCTACTTCGCCCAGTACATAAAACTGGTCTTCCCAAACAAATGCTTTAAAACCAGCCTTTACAGGTATAAAGCCAAGATCTGGTACTTCGCTTTCGCCAAAAAGGTGTGTGTAACCCGTGGTAAGCGTTAAGGACGTACGTTTTGTAATATCATATTGCAGCCTGGCATCGGCGCCCAGCGCCCAGTTAAAATAGTCTCCGGTTGTTATACCGCCGTTAAGGCCAAACCCAAGACGGAAGCCTCCGTCATAACCATCATTTTTTACTACATCCTGCGCCGTAGCCGCCATGCCCATAAGCATCATTGCGCTAAGCATTATCCCTTTAAAATTGATTTTCCTTTTCATGATAGTTTAGTTTTGTATTTTGTTTCTGAAGTAAAACTACTACAAGATTATTGCTAACATTTGTAATATCTTGTTAATTAATTATTAATGAAGTAATAAAATTAAGAATATGGTTCTTTATAATGCTGATTTGTAAGTTTTTAAGTGTTTTGGTTTAAGTCATCAAAGCTTCTTTCTACCTTTGCGCAAATTGCAAAATGATGTTTTCTGCTTATACAAAAGAGTTTTCTGCTAATATACGCCTGGCCTATCCTGTAATATTGGGCATGTTGGGGCATACGCTTATTGGCCTTATTGATAATATTATGGTGGGCCGTTTGGGCCCTACTGAGCTTGCAGCAGTATCGTTAGGCAATAGCTTTGTGTTTATAGCCATGAGTGCCGGTATTGGTTTTTCTACCGCTATAACGCCTATAGTGGCGCAGGGCGATGCTGCAAAAGATACCGAAGGGGTAAGGGCAGCGTTTCATCACGGGCTACTGCTGTGTACTATTATAGGACTCTTTTTGTTTGGTATAGTATCGTTTGCAAAACCATTAATGCTATACATGCACCAGGAGCCTGCCGTTATAGCGCTGGCTTCGCCTTATATAGACTGGGTAGCCTTTTCTTTGATACCCGTTGTTATATTTCAGGGGTATAAGCAGTTTGCCGATGGCATGTCGCTTACCAAGTATGATATGTATGCCATGATATTTAGCAATGTGCTGCACTTTGCCATTAACTATATGCTTATATATGGCATATGGTTTTTTCCTAAGCTGGGCATGCTGGGTGCTGCGCTGGGTACGGTTATATCGCGCATAGCACTGGTAATCTATATGCATATGGCGCTTTCGCGTGATAATAAACTTAAACAGTATTTTAAAAATTTCAGTTTTAGCGAGATTAAAAAGTCGATGCTAAAAAAAATAATAGCGCTGGGTATACCCTCAAGCATGCAAATGCTGTTTGAAGTGGCCTTATTTACCGCGGCCGTATGGTTATCGGGCTCGTTGGGTAAAAACACGCAGGCGGCTAACCAGATAGCGCTTAGCCTTGCCAGTATGACGTTTATGTTTGCCATGGGGCTTAGTGTGGCCGGTATGGTGCGCGTGGGTAATCAAAAGGGACTTAAAGACTATGTAAACCTGCGCACGGTAGCACGCTCTATATTTTTGCTGGCTATAATAATAGAAATTGTATTTGCGCTATTGTTTATAGCCTTGCACAATTACCTGCCGCATTGGTTTGTAAATGTAGACAACCACCGCCAATTGGCAGATAACACAGAGGTAATAAGCATGGCATCTACACTACTTATAATAGCCGCAATTTTTCAGATATCAGATGGTATACAGGTAGTGGTGCTTGGGGCATTGCGAGGCCTTCAGGACGTTAAAATACCTACCCTGATAACCTTTGTGGCGTACTGGGTTATAGGCTTCCCTACGTCGTTTTATTTAGGGTTGCATACCAGTCTGGGCGCAACGGGTATATGGATAGGATTGCTGGCGGGATTAACAGCTGCTGCATTATTTTTGTATCTTCGCTTTAATTATTTAACCAATAAGTTTATTGCCGAAGAAGGGCAACTTTAAAGATTTTCAACATTCAAACTTTTGACTATAATGGAATTACCAAAATTTTTATTAGGCGACAATACCGATTTTCCTGAAGATATTTTTATCGTTCACCTTGATTATCCGCGCTTTATTATCAACCTTAAAGATGATGAGGTTGAATTTTTAGAAGAGCCCGAAGATCTTGATGAAAACGAGCTGAATCAAGAAATGGAAGGTCTTATAGTAGCTGCAGGAGAATTTTATGATCGTGAAATGGAGCGCTACGAGAAGCAGTAGTATTTAGATAGCAGTATTCAGTAATCAGATAGCAGGCAGTTTACATCCTATTTTTAGTGGTGAGTAAAGCTATTCCCCTCTTGAGGGGGGGCGTAGGGCGGGGTGGTAAATTTTCTCTATTATAGATTACAGTTTTATAAAAGCAAAAATCCCGTAAGCATTACACTTACGGGATTTTTATTTCTGTATCCTAAGGATTATTCGTTGCTAACAATCCATTCGCCGGTGGCTAAAAGGCTTTCAGCTTTTTTGAATTTCATGGTTTCGGTTTTACCGCTCATTACATGCTTAATCGTAACATTGTCATTACGGTTAATTTTTGGTGCATCACGTGTAATGGTTTCGGTTACCGGCTGGCGCTGCTGGCTTTGCTGCGATACTTCGCGGGCTGCTGCGGCCATCTCATCGGTATTTAGTACCTCATCTTTAGTTTCTATATACCTTTCCTGGCGTTCCGGTTGCTGTCTTGCTTCCTCTATGTTATTAGCATTTTGCACCGGTAAATCGGCTTTGAAAAGGAATGATATAACATCGCGGTTAATCTGGCTAAGTGTTTTCTTAAACAGTTTATAGGCCTCTTCTTTGTAAATAAGCAATGGATCTTTTTGCTCGTGCACTGCCAACTGAACCGATTGCTTCAGTTCATCCATTTTACGCAGGTGCTTTTTCCAGGCCTCATCTACAATGGCAAGGGTGATGTTTTTTTCAAAATCATCAATTAATGTTTTACCAACGCTTTGGTATGCTTTTTCAAGGTTAGTAACCACGTTAAGCGTTTTAATACCATCAGTAAACGGAACTACGATGCGCTCATACTGGCCATTGTTGTTTTCGTATACGTTTTTGATAACCACAAAAGCTTCTTCCGCATTGCGTTCGTTCTTTTGGTTGTAGGTATCAAGAACCGCTTTATATACTATACCTGTAATTTGGTTTTCAGATGATTTTGCAAACTCATCGGCACTCATCGGTGCACTCATAGAGAAAGCACGTATCAAATCAAACTCAAAGTTTTTAAAGTCGTTAGACATTTTGTTAGCTTCAACTATTGATTCAGCTGTTTCATACATCATGTCGGCAATATCCACTTTTAGCCTGTCGCCAAAAAGGGCGTGTTTCCTCTTTTTGTATACGTTTTCACGTTG
The DNA here is from genome assembly GCA_040387455.1 of Bacteroidota bacterium. Taxonomy (GTDB): domain Bacteria; phylum Bacteroidota; class Bacteroidia; order Flavobacteriales; family Flavobacteriaceae; genus Flavobacterium. The sequence continues at coordinate 2,796 of JAZKDS010000272.1, read as the reverse complement.
CTTGTTCATAACGTCGTCATATTCAAGCAGGCGCTTACGCTGGCCAAAGTTGTTTTCTTCTACTTTTTTTTGTGCACGCTCAATAGATTTAGTCATCATAGAGTGCTGAATTACTTCGCCCTCTTTAAGGCCCATACGGTCCATAACTTTAGCTACACGCTCAGAACCAAACAAACGCATAAGGTTATCTTCCAGCGATACATAGAACTGAGAGCTTCCCGGGTCGCCCTGGCGGCCTGCACGGCCTCGAAGCTGACGGTCTACACGGCGCGAGTCATGGCGCTCTGTACCAATAATGGCAAGTCCGCCTGCGGCTTTAACCTCTGCTGTAAGCTTAATGTCGGTACCACGGCCGGCCATGTTGGTAGCAATGGTAACCACACCCGGATTACCGGCTTCGGCAACAATGTCTGCCTCTTTTTTGTGTAGTTTGGCATTTAGTACATTATGCGGAACATTACGCATTTTAAGCATACGGCTTAAAAGCTCAGAAATTTCAACCGAAGTGGTACCAATAAGTACCGGCCTTCCGGCAGCAGAAAGCACCGAAACGTCTTCTATTACCGCGTTGAATTTTTCGCGCATTGTTTTATAAATCAGGTCATGGTGGTCTTTACGGGCCATACCACGGTTAGTAGGTATTTCTACAACATCAAGCTTGTATATTTCCCAAAACTCACCTGCCTCTGTTACTGCAGTACCTGTCATACCGCCCAGTTTGCTGTACATCCTGAAATAGTTTTGCAGGGTAATGGTAGCAAAGGTTTGGGTAGCAGCCTCAATCTTAACGTTCTCTTTAGCCTCAATAGCCTGGTGAAGACCATCTGAATAACGACGACCATCCATAATACGGCCGGTTTGCTCATCTACAATCATGATTTTGTTTTCCATGATTACATACTCTACGTCTTTTTCAAAAAGCGTGTAGGCTTTTAATAACTGTGTAAGGGTATGGATGCGCTCGCTCTTGATAGAGAAGTCCTGGAACAGTACTTCTTTTTCTTCGGTCTCTTCTTCTTTGGTAAGTTTTTTCTTTTCTATGTTGGCAATTTCAGTACCAATGTCCGGTAGTACAAAAAAGTCGTTATCTGTATCCTGAGAAAGGAATTTGATACCGTTATCTGTAAGTTCTACCTGGTTGTTTTTTTCTTCAATTACAAAATACAGGGCCTCATCAATTTTGTGCATGTCGCGGTTATTATCCGCCATGTACTGGTTTTCTGTTTTTTGTAGTAATTGCTTAATACCATCTTCACTTAAAAATTTGATAAGCGCTTTGTTTTTAGGCAAACCACGGTATACCCTAAGCAACTGGAAACCGGCTTCTTTAGTTTTGCCCTCTTTTATTAGTTTTTTGGTCTCGGCCAAAACACCATTAAGCAGGGTTCTTTGCAGGTTTACAAGGTTATCAACTTTTGGTTTAAGCTCGTTAAACTCGTGGCGGTCGCCTTGTGGTACCGGGCCCGATATGATAAGTGGTGTACGGGCATCATCTACTAATACGGAGTCAACCTCATCCACAATGGCAAAATTATGCTTGCGTTGTACAAGATCGGCAGGAGAGTGTGCCATGTTGTCTCTAAGGTAGTCAAAACCAAACTCGTTGTTTGTACCATAGGTAACATCTGCTGCATAGGCCTTGCGGCGTGCATCGCTGTTAGGCTGGTGATTGTCTATACAATCTACCGTCATACCATGGAATTCAAATAATGGCGCTTTCCAGGTACTATCCCTTTTTGCAAGGTAGTCATTCACCGTTACAAGATGCACACCGTTGCCGGTAAGTGCGTTAAGGTAAATAGGCAGGGTAGCCACAAGGGTTTTACCTTCACCGGTTTGCATCTCGGCAATTTTGCCCTGGTGCAATACAATACCACCTATTAGCTGCACATCATAATGAATCATATCCCAGGTAATTTCTTTACCGGCAGCATTCCATGTATTAGCCCAGGTAGACGTGTCTCCCTCAAGGGTAATATAAGGTTTGGTAGCGCTAAGCTCCCTGTCTTTAGGGGTGGCTGTAACCGTTATAGACGTGTTTTCTTTAAAGCGGCGTGCAGTTTCTTTAACCACAGCAAATGCTTCAGGCAACAGTTCTAAAAGGGTTTTTTCAGATATTTCATAAGCCTCTTTTTCAAGCGCGTCTATAGATGCGTAAATGTCTTCACGTGCATCAATATCGGCTGTTTTTTCTACCTCTTCAAGGTAAGAAGCGATTTTTGCGTCTTTATCGGCGCGGGCTTTTTTAATAGTGTCCTGAAAATACACGGTTTTTGCCCTAAGCTCATCGTGAGAAAGCTGTGTAAGCGAGCCCTCAAAAGACCTTATCTTAGCTACCAGCGGCTGCAGGGCCTTAACGTCTTTTTGAGACTTGTCGCCTACAAAGGCTTTAAGAATGCTGTTTATTAAACTCATTATATTGTATAATTACTTATTTTATATTGTGATAGGTGCAAATTTAACCAAAAAAAAAGCCTCGTGAAAGAGACTTTTCAATTGAATTTTATTTTGCGCCTAATATTCGTCCTCGTTCCAAAGATAATCTTCGTCAGTAGGGTAATCTGGCCAGATTTCCTCCATAGACTCATATATCTCACCCTCGTCTTCAATGGATTGCAGGTTTTCTACCACTTCTAGCGGAGCACCTGTCCTGATGGCGTAATCTATAAGCTCATCTTTGGTAGCCGGCCACGGGGCATCACTTAAATACGATGCCAATTCTAATGTCCAATACATCTTGTAACGGTTAAAGTTTATGCAAAAATAAATTTTCTACTGAAATTGTCAAGTAAAAAG
>JAZKDS010000271.1:2086-15376 GCA_040387455.1 Bacteroidota bacterium | reverse complement strand
ATTTTTTGCAAATGTTAAAAAAAGGATCCAAATTATATAGCATTTTAACAGGAACATGTCCTCGTTGCCACGAAGAAAGTATGTATTTAGACAAAAATCCATATAATTTGGGCAATGTATATAAAATGCACGACAATTGCAGCCATTGCAGACTGCATTATAAAATAGAGCCATCCTTTTTTTATGGCGCTATGTATGTAAGCTATGGTCTTGGCGTAGCGTTTAGCATAGTCGCCTTTGTAGTAGCGTTTGTCTTGTTTGGCGCAAGCCTAAAAACTTCATTTATAGCAATAATTATAACACTGGTAGGGCTAATGCCTTTAACCATGCGGCTATCCCGAAATATATGGATAAGCATTTTTATAAGTTACCGCAAAGACTGGAAAGATTTACCTAAACCTTAAACCGGTTAAGGTTAATTTCTTTCTTTACAGGTACACCTTCAATAATTGAATGATATAATTCGGCAGCTAATGGCGGCCCCAGCATTACACCACGCGTACCTAATCCATTAAGCAAGTGTACATTTTTATGAATGTGATGTGTACCCACAAGCGGTTTCCTGTCTTTTACAGTAGGACGAACACCCGCAAAATGATCTATAACTTCATAATTGCAGGTAATAATAGCTTCAAGCTTTTCAACAAGTTCGGCTTTTCCTGCAGCTGTAGGTACAGCTGTTTTATCATCCCACTCATAAGTAGCACCCACTTTAAAAAAGCCATTACCTACCGGTAAAATAAACACACCACTATTTATTGCAACATCCAGTTTAAGATCCGGAGCTTTAATTAACAGTAGCTCACCTTTAGTACCATCAAGCGGAAGATAATTAAAATAAGGATTGGCATTCAAACCAAAACCCTCAGCAAAAACTATGTGTTTAGCTACTATACCACCATAGGTAATTTTACTATCTTCAATCAAAAGCATGTTATAATCAAAGGTTTCTGTATGCAATTTATTTTGCGAAGTTAAAAATGCATGATAGTACTGTACCAATACCTGCGTATCAACATAGCCTGTGCATAGTACCCTGCCTAAACCAAAAGGAGTACTTAATCCTTCAAAATCAGCATGAACAATATCAGGTGATAGAAAAGGTTCAAGACGGGGTTTGTCCATAGCCTCAAACCAGCCATTTTGTTCCTCAACCCCCGTAAACCTTCTATGAATAGGCACCGGGAAGTCTAAAGCTACACTAAGCCTTTCTTCAATGCTTTTATAAAAAGGCTTGATAAATTCAAGATGTTCCTTAGCATCCTGGGTAATGCTAAACCGTTTTAAAATTACAGGATTGTAAATACCTGCCGCAACAAGGCTGGAATTTTGAGAGGCATCACTAATAACAACAAATGATTTATCTGCCTTAAAAAGGGTTTCAGCAAAGCTGATTCCGGCAATCCCGCCACCTACTATAATAAAATCTATCATGGGTATAAAAATAAAAAACTCTTACCACAAGGGTAAGAGTTTTTATTATTTTAAGAAAAAAAGTTCTTAGTAGTTCCACATATCCTGCTCAAAGTCGCGTATTTTATCTTTTACGCGCTCTGCTTCAAGCAATTGCATTTGCGAATTCTCCCTCATGTACTCTTCAATTAGCCTGTCACCATAAACGTTTTCTTCCTTAACAATAGTTCCAGAGAACCTGCGTGAGTTAAGCAAGTGGTCAAACGTGATTGGCATAGATGAGTTTTTTTCATTAAATGCCTTAGCATTATGAAGAATATCCCTAGCTGCAGGGTAAAATACCCAAAACAGCTCAACAGCTTCAGCATCTGCCCCGCTTCTCGCTAAGTCAAGTGCACTTGGAGCCATAGGACAAATACCTAAAATACGGTACTTAAGTTCACCTTGACGCTTATCAAAATACCATGCTCCTAAAATTTTATATTTAGTAACATTTGAAGGCTGCAATATACTTGTATTGTAATGTTCAGCAGTAATAATGCCTTCCGTTTCAAGTTCAGCAACAGTTTTATCAGGATACTGGTTTTTAATATCTATACCTTCAGGGCTAAGTTCTCTAAAATAGAATTTATCCTTAACATTTTCCTTAGGTACTTTAGTTGTAAAATATGAATCTTCATATATCTCCGTCAACTTACCATCATCCATAGCATTCATTAGCACAGTAAATAAAGACCTTCTGTCTTTACCTAAATTACTATCCTCAGTAGGAAAATACAATGGGAAATTAATACGTTGATCAAGGTCAACAACTTCCCAAACTTTTTTGGAAAACAACATATCCCTATCTCCTACATAGCCATATGGCAAAGGCTTATCATAATCCAATGAATCCTGTGCTTCGGTCTTCTTACCGATTTGATCCGGAGTTTTTGCATTCAGTATATTAGACTGTGCATAACCACCTGCGATACCCGCAAAAAGCAAAGCTACCGATAAAAAAATATTCCTATTCATATTCTACAATTATTATTAAATATAAACGCTAATAGCTATATTATTATTGCACTTCCCATGTAAAAGGTGCAGAATCTTTAACGATATATGCTTCAGCTCCTTTAAGCTTACATTTAACGTTATTGATAGTGATTACATCACCTCTTTTAGCGCTATTGATAGCCGCTTGAGCCTGAGCACTAAACCTGTTGCCTTGTACTACGATAGTTGATTTACCAGGAACTGATAATTCAAATTGAGTAACTGTTGGCACAACTTCAAATACGAAATCAGGGAAAGCAACTTTTATTTCGGTATTAAGAAGGTCATTCTTATTACCTTTTGAAGAACCTGTTCTACCTCTTAGCGAAGCTAATGGCGTAGGGATTGGCCTTACATTAAATTCTTTAGCAGATGTAACCGTCTTACCACCCGGTAGTTTAGCTGTAACATTAATTTTAGCAGTGGTACCAGATACTGATGTAACATTCCAGCTATATTTACCATCACCTGACTTTTTCCATGAACCTGGAGCACTGGCATTAACATCATTAGCAGAAACTCCTGCAAATGAAACCGTCATAGGGTTTTCAACACCACGGTATACCGAGTTCATTTTATCAGCAGAGATTGTTGCATCTTTAGGCTGAGGAACCACTACATATTGACCTTTAATAGGAATCGTAATATCTTTACCACCTTCTTTAAATACAAAATTACCATTAATTTCGTGCTCACCTATAGAACCAGCACCAATTTTAAGTACCGCCTGGCCTTTTTCCATAGTTACAGATCCACCATTAACGTTAACATTAGTTGGGACAGTCTTATCATCATAACGACCTAAAACTACCTTACCTGTCACAGCTTCACCTTGGAAATAGGCATTTTTATCAAGTACTACAATAGCAGCATAATTGCTATATGAAGCAGCATCTTCTGCAGCTTTACCTAAGGCAGCACTATAAATAGCAGCTTCAATTGTTCTAATATCGTTTTGCATAGCAGAAAGCTTAGCCAAAGATGCAATTGCAGGGAATCCTTTGTAGTGATAATCAAGATATTTTTTTACAACACCTTCACGATCCTTAACATCCGAAGTATTAAATTTAGCTGCTACCTCTCTTGATACACCTACAAATTTCGGGTTACCAGCAAGAAGTGTAGTCATTTCTGATTTATACTTTTCTATAGTGGAGATAATTTCCTGCCCTTTTTTAGAATAGCCATCTCCGCTAAACCAGGCTTCATCAATTTTGTCACCCTTATCCATTGCCTCATAAGGCAATTTACCATCAACTTTTTCAATTTCCTTTGTTACATCAACTTTTAAAGATTCAATGTAAGCGCTAAAATCTGCAGAAACTTGCTTAACCTGATCAGCAACTTTTTTTGCATCACCATAAGTGGCAGCATTTTCACCCGCTTTAGATACTAAAGTTTGGTATAAAGCTTCATTGTTAGAATCTGCATCTTTGTTAGAAGTTTCAAACTTCTCATTCATAAGACCAAAAGCGGTAAGTACCTCTTTTGACATATTTAAGGCCATCATCGCGATGAAAACCAAATACATCAGGTTTACCATCTTTTGCCTTGGGGTTAATTTTCCTCCTGCCATTTCTAATTAGTCTTTTCTTGGTTTAGTGTTAAATATCTAGTTTGTACTAATTAGCTAATTAAGCCTTGTTGCCCATTGCAGAAAGCATACCGCCGTAAACATTGTTAAGTGATGCAATGTTTTTAGTCATGTTTGCCATTTCCTGTTGTAGCTTAGTTGCATTTTCAGCAATTTCCCTGTTAGCTTCAGCATTACGGCTTGCGCTGTCAAGTTGTACCTTGTAAAGGCTGTTTAGAGACTCCATTTGTGCAGCAGCCATAGACATTTCTTCGCTGTATTTCTTTTGTGAAGAAATTGAGTCTACAGTTGGAGCAATACCTTTAGCAGCAGATTCAAAGTTTTTGATACTGTTACCTAAGCTCGACATAAGTTCCCCGTCGATTTTAGCTTCTTTAAGAAGGTTGTCAAGCTTTTGAGAAAGAAGACCTTGTGCTTCAGCAGGGTTTTCTTTTTTCACTTCTTTTTTCTTAGAATCGCCTCCTGTTAATTCAGGATACACCAATGACCAGTCAAGTTCTTTGTGTATTGGCTCAAAAGCAGACATAGCAAAGATAAAAGCCTCAGTACCTAATCCAGCAATTAGCATCTCGCTCGCAAAAGGCCAGTGCATTAGTTTAAATAGTGCTCCGATGATTACAACCGCTGCTCCAAGACCATAGGCCATGTTCATAACTCTTTGTGGTAGTGCCATAATAAAATAAAATTTAGTTTTTAGTTAAGTTAATTAAGTTTAAATATTCAAAAAAAATCCGAGTTGGTTAACGTTATTACCTGCCGTTAGCAGTGTTTTGTGTGCCCATGTAATCTTGTACTGTCCTGAAACCGATGTAGCTTCTTGCAGAGTCAGCATACTCCCAGTCACGTGTACTTACCTGAAGGAAATAAGAAACATCTTTCCAAGAACCACCACGTATAACTTTACGTTTGTTTTCTCTTTCAGAAGCATTAGGGTTCATAGTAGAAACATACTCATATGAGTTAGCATCATAAGATGAATCTGTCCACTCAGAAACGTTACCTGCCATATTGAACAAATTGTATCCATTAGGATCAAACGATTCAGCTTCTACTGTATAAAGAGCACCGTCTGCAGCATAATCTCCCCTGTTTGGTTTGAAGTTTGCAAGAAAACATCCTGTATCGTTTTTAGAATAAGGACCACCCCAAGGGTAAGTTGCAGATTGAAGCCCACCACGTGCAGCAAACTCCCATTCAGCCTCAGTAGGTAAACGGAAAGAGTTTACAAACTGCCTTTTCTTTTCTTTATTGTAAGCATTTTTATTAAGCGTTCTCCATGCACAGAAAGCTTTAGCCTGTTTCCAGTTAACACCCACTACCGGATATTCACCATAAGCCTGGTGCCAGAAATAGTCATTATGCATTGGCTCATTATAAGAGTAAGCAAAGTCTTTAATCCATGCTGTAGTATCCGGATACACTTCAATTTTTTCCGGTATAAGGAATTTACTCCTCTTATCCCTGGTAGATTTTGTAGTTTTATCTTTTGCAGCAGCCTGGATATCCATCCATTTGTATGCAAATACAAGTTTAGAAACATCAACAGTCCTTAATCCATTGTATGATTCTGATTCAGGCAGATACATAGAGTCCATAACCTCAACATAAAACTCATCCGGATACTTTTGCGGATCCTGAATAAGTTTAGGCTTATGATTAAGCTTCCTGCCTGCAAATGGATCATCACCTTCACCTAAGCTCCAGTAATTCTCATACATATAGGTATCATAGGCAGATTTCTCCTCACCTTCCTGTGCAGCATCTTTAAAAGCATACTCACCTGTGCCACCGCTGCCCGGGGTTAACCCCTGCTCATCGGCAAGGATAGCAAGCCTTGTCCTGATAGTAGAATCTTTAACCCACTCTACAAACTGACGGTACTCGCTGTTTGTAATCTCTGTTTCATCCATATAAAATGAACGTACAGTTACCGTTTTTGTAGGAGCATCCTCAACATTAGCCAAATCGTCGTCAGACTTACCCATGATGTAAGCGCCACCCGGAATTAAAGTCATACCATAAGGCTTTTCGGGCCTCCACTTTTTTCCTTTCACACCTACCAGTTCCCCACGGTCACTGGAACCACAGCTGATTAGTAATGATAAAGTTGCTGTTAATGCAATGAACTTCTTCATAAATTTGGGTTATTAATGTAATTCTATTTTAAGGGCGTAAACCTATTTATTTATTTTCAAAAAAACAATTTTTTTAATAAAAAAACCATGCTTACCTAAAAACATTTAGTAAGTTGGTCAAAAACAGCAAGATTTTGTAACAAAAGCGTTAAATAATGTTTTTTCTCTGAGCTTTCCACAATCTTTCAGGGACTTCATTATTACAGGCACTTAGGTAATCATTATGACTACATGGTAATAACGTTGCCTTTTTAACTTTAGTATTACTACCGTCCGCTACAAGCTCCATCCACCAGCGCTCTGTCTTATCACTTTTGTAAAAAACAAGTTCCTCATCTTCGCCTGAAACAATATATTTTATATAATGCTCCCTGCTGCCAAACGGATATTCGTTAGAACGATAATTAACCCCTTCTACAAAATACCACAACATTTGGGCTACCAGACCCGCCTCCTGACGGGTATCGTTATGATTAAACAAACCAAACGAAGTTACCTTATCACTTATCCCGGCGTAGCGGGCTAAAATACAAATTTCTTTGCCATCAAAACCATTTGGGGAAAATTTAACAATATTTCCTGACTCGCCCGACTTTACTGCCCCCATATCTATACTTACAAGATCAGCATCTCTAAAAACCGGTTCGGCCAGTGTTGTATCATTACTAACCTCACCTAAACGATAGGCATCAAAGTAAAGTTTTTCAATTAAATCTATCTCTTCCTGCGAATTAAAATAGGTTTGATACCCCAGGTTACAGTAGTTAAACATGTTGTGAGGCTCGTCCATTATCATGGGCGTAAGGTAAGAATAAGCCGACATAGCTTCATCTTCTTTACCAAAATCAAATCGGCTATCTACCGCCACAACATTTACCATCTGCTCAAGGTTATCATAGCCTCTGTACATGGCGTAAGTAAGATCCTGCGACCCACCAAGCACAATAAGCAGTATCCTGCGCTTAATAAGCTCTGAAGCGATGCTCTTCACTGCATAATGAGTATCCTGCAGCGTTTCTCCTTCTTTAATATTACCCAGGTCAACTATATTAGTATGCCAGTTGCCCGGATAAAGGCCGTAAAACTCTTTACGTATATAATTAAGATGCACATGTGCTTTATCTTCTCCTAATCCTCTGTTTTCAAAAACCCCTACTACAGCAATTAAAGCTTCGTCGAGATCAGGAAAATTATCTTCGGTATGAAATATAACTTTATGGCCTAAAGCTTGTAACGGCAGGGCTGTTATAAAATTATATAAATCGGCCTCAAGAGGTTGTAAAAACTCTAAACCCATAATTATTTTTTCTTAACTGGTGCTTTTTTAGCAGGAGCCTTTTTAGCTGCTGTTTTCTTGGCAGGTGTTTTTTCGGCAATCATATCCTGAACTTGCTCCAGCGTAAGCTTGGCAGGATCTACATCTTTACTCAGTTCAATTTTAAGCTTCCCTTTTAGCACAACAGAACGGCCCCAACGGGCTTTCTCTACCTTAATACCTTCTGCTTCCCAGTTGTGAACAACTTTGTCCTGGTCTTTTTGAAGCTTATCTTCAACAAGGTTAACAAGGTCTTCCTGGGATAGATTATCAAAATTATATTTTTTGCTAACATTTATAAAGATACCGTTCCATTTGATGAATGGGCCAAAACGCCCCACACCTTTTTGTACCGGATGACCTTCATATTCACCTATAGGCGCATCAGCCTGTTGTTTTTCGCTTATCAGCTCTTTAGCCCTTTCTAAGGTTACATCTAACGGATCTTCGCCTTTAGGCAATGAAATAAATGTTTTACCAAAACGAACATAAGGACCAAAACGACCATTACTTACCTCTACTTCTTCATCCTGATGCACACCTAAAACTTTTGGCAATGCAAAAAGCCCTAGTGCCTCATCAAGCGATATAGTACCTATATTTTGCTCAGGAAGAAGGCTCGCAAACTGCTTATTTTCATCATCAGGTTCTCCTATTTGTGCCATAGGGCCAAATTTACCCAGGCGAACACTTACCGGCTTGCCCGATGCAGGGTCAGTACCCAATATACGCTCTCCACTTTCGCGGTCGGCATTTTTCTCAACGTCCTCAACTATAGGGTGGAAATGTCCGTAGAAATTCTCCATCATTTTGGTCCAGTCTTCGTTACCCGAAGCTATCTCATCAAAATCTTCTTCTACCTTAGCCGTAAAGTTATAATCTAATATGGTATCAAAATGATTAACCAAAAAGTCGTTTACAATAGTACCAATATCGGTGGGTACAAGCTTACCTTTATCTGAACCTACGTTTTCTGCAAGCTGTTGCTCTTTTATATCGCCGGCTTTAAAAATAAGCTGTGCGTAAGTGCGCTGCTGTCCTTCAAAGTTACCCTTTTCAACATAATTCCTGCTGATGATGGTACTAATTGTTGGCGCATATGTAGACGGACGGCCTATACCCAGCTCTTCCAGTTTTTTAACCAGTGCAGCCTCAGTATATCGGGCTGGCGGACGGCTAAAGCGTTCAGTAGCGGTTATATAGTTATTCGCAAGCCTTTCGCTTACACGAAGTGCAGGCAACATACCTTCCTGCTCGGTTTCCTCATCATCACTACCTTCAAGGTATACTTTAAGAAAGCCCTCAAAAATAAGCACCTCACCCGAAGCTGAAAATATTTCGTTATGATTATTAGCCTGTATTTTTACATTAGTACGCTCCAATTCGGCATCACTCATCTGCGAAGCCAGCGTGCGCTTCCAGATAAGATCATACAACCTGGCCTGGTCGCGGTCAATATTCACAGTATGCTGTGTCATATCTGTAGGACGGATGGCCTCGTGAGCCTCCTGTGCGCCCTTGCTTTTATTGGTAAAGTTACGTGGCTTGCTAAATTCCTTACCATAAGACCTGGTAATTTCGGCAGCAGCAGCACCCATGGCCTCCTGGCTAAGGTTTACGCTATCCGTTCTCATGTAGGTTATAAGACCCGCCTCATACAGCCTTTGCGCCAGCATCATGGTTACACCTACCGGAAAATATAATTTCCTGGCAGCTTCCTGCTGTAGTGTAGACGTAGTAAAAGGTGCAGCCGGCGATTTTTTAGCCGGTTTAGTCTCAAGGTCGGCTACTTTGTATTGCGAGCCTGTATTTTTATTCAGGAAATCTTGTGCTTCCTGCTTTGTAGCAAAGTTTTTAGGCAGTTTGGCCTTAAACGTTTTACCCGCTTCGTTTACAAACTCAGCAGTAATACTATAAGAACCTTCTGATTTAAAATTCTGGATATCGCGTTCGCGTTCTACAATAAGGCGTACAGAAACTGATTGCACCCTACCTGCAGAAAGCCCGCTTTTTACTTTCTTCCAAAGTACCGGTGATAGTTCATAACCCACGAGCCTGTCGAGCACACGGCGTGCCTGCTGTGCATTTACAAGATTGTAATTAATACTCCTGGGGTTATCAATAGCTTTTAATATGGCGCTCTTTGTAATTTCATGAAAAACAATACGCTTAGTCTTTGCTTTATCCAGTTTAAGTTCTTCCGCCAGGTGCCATGCAATTGCCTCACCCTCGCGGTCTTCATCGGAAGCCAGCCAAACGGTTTCGGCCGATTTAGATAGATCCTTAAGTTTTTTAACCAGCGCCTTTTTATCAGGAGACACCTCATATTTCGGCTTAAAGCCATTAAGCACATCCACCCCTATTTCCTTGCTCGGAAGGTCGGCAATGTGGCCGTAGCTGCTCTCAACCTGGTAGTCTTTCCCTAAAAATTTCTCTATGGTTTTTGCCTTTGCGGGCGACTCAACAATCACTAAATTCTTTGCCATACAACATTTCTTTGGTCGCAAAAGTATATGATTTTTTTAAATATTGTAATGTCCACACCTTTAATTACACACATTTCGATAAACATTAACCTATGGCAGTACTACTATATATATAATATATATAGGTGTAAAAAGAAAAAAATAGCACAAAACACATTCTGCCAAGATGACAGGGTAATACATTTATTGCTATCTTTGCCGTTCTAAAAAAGCATGCGCAGCAGTGTATTATGGAAAAGATTATTGAAGAAAACAAGCAAGGACAAAGCCTTGTTTTAGAGCAAAAGCAAGGTAACACCAAAAAACTTTTTATAGAAAGCTACGGCTGCCAGATGAATTTTTCTGACAGCGAGATTGTTGCATCTATATTAGCCAATGAAGGTTATAACACCACACAAAACCTTGAAGATGCCGATTTGGTACTGGTTAATACCTGCTCTATACGCGATAAGGCAGAGCAAACCGTGCGCAAAAGGCTGGAAAAATACAATGCCGTTAAAAAGATAAACCCCGGAATGAAGGTGGGCGTTTTAGGCTGTATGGCCGAACGCTTAAAGAGCCAGTTCCTGGAGCAGGAAAAAATTGTGGACATGGTGGTAGGCCCAGACGCCTATAAAGACCTGCCCAACCTGCTTAAAGAAGTGGACGAAGGCCGTGACGCTATAAATGTTATTTTGAGCAAGGACGAAACCTATGGCGATGTAGCACCTGTACGCCTTAACAGCAACGGTGTTAGCGCCTTTGTATCTATAACCCGTGGGTGCGATAACATGTGTACGTTTTGCGTAGTACCGTTTACCCGTGGCCGCGAACGCAGCCGCGATCCGCAGAGTATTATGGAAGAAATTGCCGACCTCCACAGCCGCAACTTTAAAGAAATTACATTACTGGGCCAAAATGTAGACAGCTACCTGTGGTATGGCGGAGGCCTTAAAAAAGACTACGAAAAAGCTACCGAAATGCAAAAGGCAACATCGGTAGATTTTGCACAGCTGCTTGATAGCGTTGCCATAGCATTCCCTAAAATGCGTTTTAGGTTTAGCACATCAAACCCTCAGGACATGCACCTTGAAGTAATTGAGGTAATGGCCAAGCACCATAATATATGCAAATACATTCACCTGCCGGTACAAAGCGGCAGCACCCGTATATTGGAGGCCATGAACCGCCAGCACACCCGTGAGGAATATATGGCACTGGTAGATAACATTTACCGCCTAATACCGGAGATATCACTATCTCAGGATATGATTACGGGTTTCCCTACCGAAACGGAGGAAGACCACCAGGACACCCTGAGTCTTATGGAGCATTGCCAGTATGATTTTGGTTTTATGTTTGCTTACTCTGAGCGTCCGGGTACTCTTGCAGCAAGAAAACTGGAAGATGACATTCCGGATGCGATAAAAAACCGCAGGCTAACCGAAATTATTAACGTGCAGCAGGCAATGGCCCTAAAACGCACTGAACGCTTTATAGGCCAGGTGGTTGAAGTACTTATCGAAAAAGAATCAAAACGATCTGATTTGCACTGGAGTGGGCGTAACTCTCAAAACACTACGGTGGTTTTCCCGAAAGGCGATTACAAACCCGGTGATTTTGTAAACGTACTAACCACGCATTGCACTACATCAACACTTATAGGCGAGGCCGTGGGGTATAGCAATATGCAATAATATCTGTTTCGGGTTTAAGGTTTCAAGTTTCAGGTTCTGAGGCCTTAAGAACAAATTTAGGCGGAGCTACCCGCTACGCGAACTTGAAACTTGAAACCTTAAACTTTGAACTAAAAGATTGATGGAAAGCGTACAAGCCATAAAACAACGATTTGAAATTATAGGGAATGATCCTAAACTTAACCGCGCGGTAGAAAAAGCCATACAGGTGGCCCCTACCGATATATCTGTACTGGTTACCGGTGAAAGCGGCGTAGGTAAAGAAAGTATCCCCAAAATAATACATGCCCTTTCGCACCGCAAACACGGCAAATACATAGCGGTAAACTGCGGGGCCATACCGGAAGGAACTATTGATAGTGAGCTTTTTGGCCACGAGAAAGGCGCCTTTACAGGTGCTACAAATACCCGTGAAGGTTACTTTGAAGTAGCCGATGGCGGCACCATCTTTCTTGATGAAGTGGGCGAACTGCCCCTTACTACACAGGTGCGCCTGCTACGTGTACTGGAAAATGGTGAGTTTATAAAGGTAGGTTCAAGCCAGGTACAAAAAACCAATGTGCGTATTGTAGCCGCTACAAACGTTAACATGTTTGAGGCCATTGAAAAAGGCAAATTCCGTGAAGACCTTTACTACAGGCTTAGTACTGTAGAGATTGGGCTTCCACCATTGCGTGAAAGAAAAGACGACATACACTTGTTGTTCCGTAAATTCTCGTCTGATTTTGCCCAGAAATATAAAATGCCGGCCATTAAACTGGATGATAACGCTATAGATGTGTTACTTAAATACCGTTGGGGCGGAAATATCCGCCAGCTGCGCAACATTGCCGAGCAGATTTCCGTTTTAGAAACTAACCGTAACATTTCACTTTCTGCACTACGGAATTACTTACCCGAACAGGGAAGTAACCTCCCTGCCGTTATTGGCAGTAAAAAACCGGAAAGCGATTTCAGTAACGAACGCGAAATTTTATACAAGGTACTTTTTGACATGCGCGCCGATATTACCGACCTGAGAAAACTTACCATGGAGCTGATGCAAAACGGCAACAGCACAAAAGTACAGGAAAGTAACAAAGGGCTTATTCAGCGCATTTATGGCCAGGAAGAAAACCACGGCAGTTATGAAGAGTTACCACGTACCGAAGTATATTCTCAGCAAAAGGTAAATCGTGCAGAGCCTATTGTTGAGCACCATGATGATGAAGACGATGATGACAGCCACTATTTGTATACCGAAGCTGTAGAAGAAAGTGAGATACTACGCCTTGACGAAAAAGAAATTGAACTGATTAAAAAAGCTCTTGACCGCAATAAAGGCAAGCGCAAAGCCGCAGCAGATGAACTGGGTATATCTGAACGTACTTTGTATAGAAAAATTAAACAATTTGACCTGTAAGCCATGAAACGTATAGTTACAATTATAATAGCGTTAATTACACTAAGCGGCCTTAGCGGTTGCGGCATATACTCTTTTACAGGTGCAAATGTTGACCCATCTATAAAAACGTTTCAGGTAAACTTTTTCCAGAACACGGCCGAGGTAGTAGAGCCGGGAATAGAGCGCAGGTTTACCATAAGGCTACAGGACCTTATACAAAACCAGACTAATCTTAGCCTTACAAACACA
>JAZKDS010000271.1:0-2076 GCA_040387455.1 Bacteroidota bacterium | reverse complement strand
GAAATTACCCAGTACCGTATTACACCCATGACAGCCACGGCTAACCAGCGTGCTGCCCAAAACAGGCTAACCATTACGGTAAACGTAAGGTTTACCAATAAAAAGAAAGAGGACGACAATTTTGAAAAGCCTTTTAGCTTTTATTATGACTACAGCGGTAATGACCTGCCTACACCAGCCCTGCTAAACACAGCCCTTGATGAAATTTATGAAAGGATAACACAGGATATATTTAACGCATCACTGGCTAAATGGTAAGCTTCATGCTCATGGTTTAAAGTTTAAACTCTTAACATTAATTGACAACAAAAGACTACACATACCTGCTCAATAAGCCCTACTCTTTAAGCGAGAGGCATACTGCGGAACTGGAAAGCATCCTGACGGAATTTCCGTACCTGCAAAGCGCGCGTGCTATTTACCTAAAAGGCCTTTATAACAAAGACAGCTTTAGATACAATACCGAGCTTAAAAAAACGGCAGCCCACACGGCCGACAGGAGTGTCTTGTTTGATTTTATAACATCTGAAGACTTTAGGAGCATAGATAAACTGGCCATTGAAGCCGAAGAAAAAGCCATAAGCCACATAGAGGTTGTAAGCAATAACATAGAGCAACCCGTGCCAGCTCCTGCCCTGCCCGTAGCAGATAAACTGGAGCAATCTATTAAAGACCTGATAAAGGAAGCCGAACCACAAGACAAGTCACAGGAAAAATCAGAAACTACCATCCCTCCTGATTTTAAACAACAACCGGAAATTGAGGCAAACCAGGAAACGGAACAGCCTGAGCAACCCGAAATTGTACCAGAGTCGCCCGTAACGCAAAACATAGGTAAACCCCTTGTATTTAACCAGGCCGAAACACACTCTTTTGCCGAATGGCTGCAGCTTAGCCGTTTAAAGCCCATAGAGCGCGAAGACGCCCCAAAACAGGAAGAACCGGAGGTTAAATTAGCAAAAAAAATAAGCCTTATAGATAAGTTTATTCAAACCAGCCCTAAAATTGTGGCGGTTAAAAATGACCCGTCGCCATGGCAAAATCTGGGCCGTAGTGCCGGTGAAAATCCGGGACTGATGACCGAAACTCTGGCAAGGGTATACTTAGAACAAAAAAAATATACAAAAGCCATACAGGCATATGAAATTTTAATTTTGAAATATCCGGAAAAAAGTGTTTTCTTTGCAAACCGTATTTCAGAAATAAAAGATTTACAACAAAATAACAATTAAGAGCAAAAATGGAATTTACAATTTTTTTAGTCCTTATCACAATAGTAAGCTTTTTGCTTATAGTGGTAATTATGGTACAAAACCCTAAAGGTGGCGGCCTTTCTTCATCAATAGGCGGCCCTCAAATAATGGGTGGTGTGCAAAAAACCACTGATTTCCTTGATAAAAGTACCTGGACACTGGGCGGAATACTAATAGTGCTTATATTGCTGTCAAGCCTTAGCTTTTCAAACAATTTTTCAAGCAATGACCAGTTGATGGATGAAAGCGCAGTACCGGCAAAAACGGCTACTCCTGCTAAAACAACAACTCCTGCAGGCACAGCTGCTCCGGCAACTACACCTGCCACTCCTGCACAGCCACAACAATAATATCATAAGATATACATAAAAAATGCCAGCTTGTCTAAGCTGGCATTTTTTATACCTGTAAATTTGGCAGGATTTTAAATTGGCACAATTTCTGAAAAACAGTAAACAATAATTTTAAACAACAAAAAGTAACAAATATGTCTTTAAACATTAAACCACTTTCAGACCGTGTTCTAATAGAGCCGGTAGCTGCAGAAACGCAAACTGCTTCGGGTATTTTTATTCCGGATACTGCAAAAGAAAAGCCGCAAAAAGGTGAAATCATCGCGACTGGTAAAGGCCGCGTTACTGAAGACGGCAAAGTTCTTCCCTTGGAAGTTAAAGCCGGCGACCAAGTTCTGTTTGGAAAATACGCGGGAACCGAACTGAAGCTGAATGGTGAAGAGCTCATCATGATGCGCGAAGAAGATATCCTCGGAATCATCCAGTAATTGAAACCTGACCCCTGGGGGTTGGGTGTTTGTCTTTAAAAT
>JAZKDS010000270.1:0-2048 GCA_040387455.1 Bacteroidota bacterium | reverse complement strand
TGCTATTGCTGACGCTAACAGCCTTTGCCCAGGAAAAATATGTTTTTACCTCAGGTTTGCCTGACATGACTGTGGCTGACCTGGTTAAACATACCGATTCTATTTTTACGCCAACTACCCAATTTGCGTTTAATTGCAACACAAATTACATGCTGCCCTATGATAAGATAACTAAAGATAAAGGCAGTGAGCCCGGCTATTTAGAAGAGCAGCTTAAGCTTGTTGAAAAAGATTCGCTGCAGCCAGTGCCTTATGCTAACATTGCGTTGTATTATGAAAACAAGGGCGAGGAGACAGCCTCTCAGCAGTATTATAAAAAGGCATTCGATAAAATTAAGTACTTAAAGCCGGGTAAAGATTCGGCCAGCATTTACTCTTATCAAAGCTATCTTAAGTTTCACTTAGGCCAGGATGGTGTGCCTGATATGGAAAAGGCCCTGTCTATCAATAAAAACGATTCGCTTGCGGTATATTTTTACCCCATGTTTTTGCTGAAAAACCAGCGGTATGACGATGCTAAAAAGGTATTGGTTAATACGCTTGAAGACAGCAATAACAAGTACTATGGCTACCTTATGATGTATATGGCCCATGCTTTTGAAAACCTGGGCAAGCTTATGCAAAGTGAAAGTGATGTGGCTAAGGCCTTTGCAGGTGTTGATGTAGAAACATTTGTAGACATGCGCCCGTATCACAAGTACTTTAAAAAGAACGATGAAGATTTTGAGCTGATGCGCGAAATGAGCGAACTGCTTGTCGTAACGCTTAAAACCATTGCCAAGCTAGAAGACAAAAACTACAAGCCCACGGCTGCCGAGCTTGCCCTGATTGATAAAAAAGAAGCTTTTTTTAAAAAGAGGCTAAAGAAAAAAGATGCCAACTTGTTTGGACTGTACATGTCACTGGGTACTACAAGCATTGCCAAACGCGATTTTTCGGCATCGGCAGGCTATTTTCAAAAGGCGGCAGACAGCTTTCCTAAAGATAAAGAAAGCGTTATGTTTAACAGGGTTGAAACCTATGATAATATGGTTATTATACACTCTTACCTTAAAGATTATGATAAGGCCATAGCGGTGCTTAAAACAGCTGCCGAAGTACCTGCCATTACCGATGCTAAGAAAGCGGAAACACTGGTTTGTATAGGCAAGATGTATTATTTAAAAAATGACGTTGACAGCGCTACAGAGTATACTAATAAATCGATAGAAGTAAAAGAAACGTTTGAAGGCGATATGTTTTTGGGTTATTTGTATGTACGCCAGGACCTGAACAGCCTTGGCCAGCGGTATATAGAAAAATCGCAAAAGCTAAGTGCTACGGTTGAGAACCTTGAACATCTTATTATTTATTATATGATACTGCAAATTGCAAACGGCCATTTTGATGAGGCTGTAAATGTTTATGAGGGCAATAAAGAGGCGCTTGCGGGCACCTGCAAAAGCTGCGAGTATCTAATAAACCATTACCTTGTTAAAAAGGGGTAGGGCATAAATTTTTTATCTGTCCCTGCGGTGTTTTCAGGCTACTGTAAATTTAGAAAAAACCAGGTCTTTTTGAGTTGGTTGTTCAAAAGTAGGGTGGGTTTAAAAACATTTCTACAAACCATACTGCAAATTATTCCACAATCATCAATAACCATTCAGTTTTAATAAATTGTTAATAACTTCGATGCTAAAACTGCAACGAAAATAGCTTTTTCGCCCCTGTTTATATATATTTGTTCGTTAAACATAAAATCCGTTTACGGTTATAAATTTATGAGCGAAGAAGCAAAGAAAAACAATTATTCGGCAGATAGTATCCAGGCCCTTGAGGGTATGGAACACGTAAGGATGCGTCCGTCGATGTATATTGGTGATGTAGGTGTACGTGGTTTGCACCACCTTGTTTATGAGGTTGTTGATAACTCTATTGATGAGGCCATGGGCGGCCATTGTGATACCATAGGTGTTGCAATAAACCAGGATGGCTCTGTAACTGTTGAAGATAACGGTCGTGGTATACCGGTCGACATACATAAAAAAGAAGGCATTAGTGCGCTTGAG
>JAZKDS010000269.1:1860-4731 GCA_040387455.1 Bacteroidota bacterium | reverse complement strand
GTTAATCTCCATGCTTGCCTTGCCCGAAAAGTTGCTTATACGGGTAACGGCGCTTACTTTGCCCGATGTGGCATTAAAATCTACATCTATACTGTTAAGCCTTTTATCAAGCTGCTCTTCTTTATCAGCGCTTACTTTAATAACAACGTCTATTACGGTTTGGTTCTGGTCCCAGGTGGTTACATAAATGGTACCGTATTTATTAGTAACATCCAGTGCGGCGTTAGGGGTTACCGTAAAGCTTTTGTTTATCTTTTTTTCTTTAGTATACTTGCCTTTTGGTCCTTCAGATGCCACAGCAAGAGTAGGGAAGAGCAATAGTATAAAAAGGTATTTAGCCATTGTTTTCATTGTGGTTCTCTTTAAATTTTTTGATATTTTCTATTCGGTTCATTACCTCTTCTAAAAAAGAGATACGGGTTTGTAAATTGATAATCATGGCGTGCATCAGCTGCTTGCTTTCGCCTTTATGCTCCAGTTCCTTCATAAGCTTATTATAGTCGGTTTCCAGCAATTGCATGCGTTGCAGGGCGTCGGCTACAAGCCTTTTGGTTTCTGGGCTGTCTTCTTTTTCAACCTTAGCAAGTTCTTTTTCTATAATCTGTGTAAAGTATACCTGCGTTTCCTGTGCTTTTGGGCTCATTTTATTAAGCGCCGTTTGCTGTGCAGGCACGGGCTTTGGCATAAGCAGCATAACCAGGCCCACAAGTAATACAAATGCTGCCGCTACAGACACTGCAATTTTAAATATGGGGGTTTTCTTCTTTTTGCCTTCAAGGCGGCTTAAAAAGCGCTCATGGTGCCCCAGGGCAGGTTCCTGGGTATCCCACTGGTCGTTAAGGTTGTCAAAAAGTTTGTCTATGTTGTTGTCCTCTTTCATGCTTCATTCAGTTTTTTAAGCAGGCTATCTTTTGCCCGGCTTATGGTGGTGCGGCAGTTACCCGGTGTAATTGCCATAATTTCTGCTATTTCTTCCTGGTCATAGCCCTCTATATACAGCAGGGTTAATGCCAGCCTGTAATTTTCTTTCAAAGCTTGTATGGCGGCCAAAACCTGCTGCGCCTTTACCTGCTGAAAATCTATTGCCTCGTGGGCAGGGGCGTCGTCTTCCACTTTATACAAAACATTATCCAGCGGGTCCATGGCATCGCGGTTCAGTTTTTTGTAGTGGTCAATGCTGTGGTTTACCACAATTTTTTTAAGCCAGGCCCCAAAGGTTACCTCGCCCTTAAACATATCCAGTTTTGCAAACGCTTTAATAAATGCTTCCTGCATAACATCTTCGGCCCAATGGCTGTCTTTAACAATGCGTAGCGCGGTGTTGTATAAAGGCTTATAATAGCGGTTATAAACCTCAAACTGTGCGTTGCGGCTGCCCTCTTTACAGAGCGCTATTAGCGTATCGATATCTTGCGGTGCGTTTGCCAATTGGTTATGTTGGTTTAATATAATGACGGGAGTTTTTTTGAAATGTTACACTTTTGCCGAAAAAAGTTTAATAGAGGCAAAGTTACAAAGTTTAGCAGATGAGAAGCAAAGAGGCAAAGAGGCAAAGGGGGCAGAGAAAGACTGCGTTTAGATTATGAGTGAAGCTGCTCCCCTCTCCTTCGGAGAGGGGCTGGGGGTGAGGTCTTTAAAACAAAAAAAGGCCATCCTTTTGGGGACAGCCTAATGTATATTTGCATCAGAGTGAAGCACAATTCTAATTTCTAACTTCTAATTTCTGAGTTTATTACTCCTGCATAGTGTGGTACACGTTCATCACGTCGTCATCTTCCTCAATTTTTTCAAGAAGTTTCTCAACGTCTGCCACCTGGTCTTCGGTAAGTTCTTTTGTTACCTGCGGTATCCTTTCAAATCCAGACGAAAGTATTTCTATACCACGGTGCTCAAGCTCTTTCTGGATGGCTCCAAAGCTTTCAAACGGGGCATACATCATAATGCCGTCTTCATCAGCAAAAATTTCTTCTACACCAAAGTCAATCATCTCCAGCTCCAGGTCGTCTACGTTTTGGCCTTCGGCAGGTATACGGAAGTTACAGGTATGGTCAAACATAAACTCAACCGACCCCTGTGTGCCCATAGCACCGTTACATTTATTAAAATAACTGCGGATGTTTGCCACCGTACGGTTGTTGTTATCTGTAGCGGTTTCTATAAGTATGGCAATGCCGTGTGGTGCATAACCTTCAAAAAGTACCTCTTTAAAGTTAGCGGTATCTTTATCAGATGCTTTTTTAATGGCACGCTCTACGTTATCTTTAGGCATGTTTGCCGCCTTGGCATTTTGTATAACAGCCCTAAGCCTTGCGTTGCTCTCCGGGTTGCCACCGCCTTCTTTAACGGCCATTACTATATCTTTGCCAATGCGCGTAAAGGTTTTGGCCATTGCCGACCAACGCTTCATTTTTCTGGCTTTTCTGAATTCAAAAGCTCTTCCCATAATTTTTTATGTATTTGCCGCACAAAAATATAACTATTCGTTGTTTTTTGCAAAGACAAAGTTTGGCATTAGTTTAATTTATAACTGTTAATGTCTTTTAAAACCTTCAGGCTCTCAAAAATATAAGGATCCTGCCTTATGGTTTTTATTTTATAGTCGTTTACGCTTTTGTAAAAAGCATCATCTGCAGGGTTTTGCGCTTTGCCCACGGCATCGTTTACGGCAATATTATTTTCGGTTTCCAGCTCTTTGGTAATTTCTTTCCAAAGCTTGTCCATGGCGTGCACATCGTCATACACGTTATCAAAAGTAATAGGTAGCGGTTTTTTTATTTCTTTATACATCGCGTCTACCCGTTTATTAATATCAGATATGGTGCTCAGCACCGTGTTAGCCCCCATGCGTTTCAGGCTTAAGCTAATAGCCTG
>JAZKDS010000269.1:0-1850 GCA_040387455.1 Bacteroidota bacterium | reverse complement strand
TAATGGCAGTATCGGGCATTTTAGCATAGCGTAACCTTACATCAATACTATCGTTTTTAATGGCGGTAGGCATGGTTTTTTCTCGCGGAAGCATATCATTAAATACAAAAGGAAGCTCAATATCGGGTACAATGCCATTGTACTGGCTGCTTTTGCCGGTTACGCGGTAAAACTTATCTATGGTAACCTTTACAAAATCGGTCTGTTCTTTTTCGTTAAGCGGAAGTATGGTTTGCATGGTTGCCTTGCCCACCGTGGTGCTTCCCACAATTATAGCGCGGCTATAATCCTGCATTACACCAGCAAAAAACTCACTGGCGCTGGCAGTAAAACCGTTAACAAGCACTACCATAGGGTCTTCATACAGCATGCCGCGGTTATAATCGCGTACGGTATTGTACGCATGGCTTTTATCGGTCATTACACTTATGGGCCCAAAGTTGATGAACATTCCCGCCATCCTGATAACTTCGTCCATACTGCCTCCGCCATTATATTGCAGGTCTATAATAAGGCCCGTAATACCCGCTTTTTTAAGTTTGGTAATTTCCTGGGCTACATCTTCGGCACAGCCATTGCCTTCTTCGCCATTATCAAAGGCGGTATAAAAGCTGGGTATTTTTATATACCCTGTTTTTTCCTGCCCTTCGCCCAATACATAACTAAAAACGCTGTGGTCATCGGCTTTCATAACCTTTTTTTCAAGGGCTACGGTATATAGCGTGCCATCGTTTTTGCGTAGGGTAAGGGTTACGGTTTTATAGGTATCGCTGTTTACAATGTTGGTTATGGTTTCCATCGAGGCGCAGGATACGGTGTATTCTACATCTTCGGCATCAGCAGATAACTTTATAATCTTGTCGCCTTTGTTTATTTTTTTTGAGTCGTATGCCGGTCCACCTGGCACTACCTCGTCTATCACAACTTCTTCCTGATCATTCTGGCTTACATAAAGACCTAACGACAAGTTGCTTGTAGATATGCTCGACACAAACGAAGCCTTTTCGTTATAGTTAAAGTAGGTAGAATGCGGGTCGAAATAAGAGCAGAACACCGAGAAAAACCGGTTTTGCATGGTTTGTTCAAAGCCATCTGCCGGACCCAGCAGTGTGTTTACACGGCACAGGTAGGTATCTGTTATCTTGGCTTTAGTGGTGGCAAACAGTTTTTGTATGTGCGGCCTTAACGAATCGCGGTTTTTGCTGAGCTGGGCTATATCCTCAAGTACATCATACGTAATGCGCTTACGCAGAAAATTTTTAATGCGCTCCGGCTTTGTATGGTATGGAAACGATGCTTTACTGTAGTAAATAGTATCGCCGTTATTGTAGGGCAGGGTGCCGGCGGCAATTTCTGTTACAAAGGTTCTTTGGCGTTCTAGTGCTTTTTTATACGTACTTGTAAAGTCATTAAAAAACGAGCAGTCTTTGTTTAGTATGTAGTCGTCTATTTTGTATTTGTGTTTTGCCAGGGCATCATATTCTTCCTGTAAAAACAGTATGTGGTTGCCGTCTAACTGCTCCATAACCGTAGTGAAGATATAAGCCGAAAGGCTGTCGTCTACCGGCTTGGGCTGGTAATGGCGCGCCTGCATTACCTCGTTAAGGCGGCTAAAAATGCTGCAGGGCCTGGCAGTATCCTGTGCGTGAAGCGAAAAAGTAAACAGTAGGGCAAGCGAAGCAACAATCTTCATAGTGGGGTTATTAATCGATACAAATTACATAAATACCCACAGATAATCAAGTTAATTATTAGTGAAAAATAAAAGAGGCAAAGGGGAGAGTAGAAAAGAGGCAAAGAGGCAAAGAGGCAAAGAGGCAAAGAGGCAAAGAGGCAAAGAGGCAAAGAGG
>JAZKDS010000268.1:0-6586 GCA_040387455.1 Bacteroidota bacterium | reverse complement strand
ACCCTAACCGAGAGCCTTGCCATGTGGCCGGCATCATCGGTATCGGGGTATTATTTTGGTAACCCGCAGAGCAAGTATTTCGGGCTCGGAAAAATAAAAGAAGACCAGGTGGTAGATTATGCCAAACGCCGTGGTATACCCACCGCAACCGCCGAAAAATGGCTAAACCCTAATATAGCAGACTAAAAAAGTAATCGGTGTTCAATTGCTATCAGCAACCTTGAACTTTAAACCTGAAACTTTAAACAAAAAAGAAGAATGAAAGTAACCGAACATATAGAAAACGCCCAGGGCAAAACCCTTTTTTCATTTGAAATACTGCCTCCGCTAAAGGGGCAAAACATACAGTCTATTTTTGATGGTATAGACCCGCTTATGGAGTTTAATCCGCCGTTTATAGATGTTACCTACCACCGTGAGGAGTATGATTATAAAGAGCTGCCTAACGGCCTGCTTGAAAAGCGCGTGGTTAAAAAACGCCCGGGTAC
Organism: Bacteroidota bacterium; assembly: GCA_040387455.1. Lineage (GTDB taxonomy): Bacteria > Bacteroidota > Bacteroidia > Flavobacteriales > Flavobacteriaceae > Flavobacterium. The sequence continues at coordinate 6,098 of JAZKDS010000268.1, read as the reverse complement.
TGTGGGCATTTGTTCGGCCATACAAAATAAGTATCAGGTAGATGCCATTCCGCATATACTTTGTGGCGGGTTTACTAAAGAAGATACTGAGAACTTTCTTATCGACCTTGACTTCCTTGGCATACAAAACGTTGTTGCCCTGCGTGGTGACGCCGTTAAGAGCGAGATTTATTTTCGCCCCGAAAAAGACGGACACCATTACGCTACTGAACTCGTGACGCAAATAAGTAACCTTAACCAGGGAATTTACCTTGATGATGAGTTGCTCAACAGTGCGGCTACAAACTTTTGCATTGGCGTGGCTGGCTATCCTGAAAAACACATGGAAGCGCCAAGCCTTGACAGCGATATATACTTCCTGAAGCAAAAAATTAAAAACGGAGCAGAGTACATCATCACACAGATGTTTTTTGACAACCAGAAGTTTTTTGATTTTGTAGCCAAGTGCCGCAAAGAGGGCATTACCGTGCCTATCATTCCTGGGTTAAAGCCTATTGCCACAAAAAAACAGCTGAATAACATTCCGCACCGCTTTAAGGTAGATATTCCTGATGACCTTATTATGGCTGTTGTAAAAGCTAAAGATAACGAAGCCGTAAAACAGGTGGGTATAGAGTGGTGCACCGCCCAAAGTAAAGAACTTATTAAAGCCGGTATACCGGTGCTACACTATTACAGCATGGGTAAGGCAGAAAACATTAAGGCAATAGCAAAGGAGATATTCTAGACAGAGAGAAACACTATATGAAGTTTTTTACTTAAACTTTGCTTTAGCTTCCGACGAAAGATCGGCCCACCATTTATTTAATACCTGACTGGCGGTTTTTATGGTGCAAAAATGTAATTTATTATTTTCAACATAGTACTGAATTTTACAGCCGGTACGGCAATAGTTGAACGGACTATTTTTTTGTATGCCCAACAATGATAGAAATCTTTTTATATCTAAGGTGATAATTTCATTACCATTATATTTAGATATTTCATCGGCATATAATGCAGCTTCAACTTTAACGCTATCAGGATATTTTTTTTCAAAAAACCATAAAGCTAATTTTTTATTGTCTGTAAAATCGGGAATTGATGTGCTATCTCCTACTGGCCGTATAATCAAGTCGTTAATGGAGTCTGGAATGTAATTATTAATAGGTAGCCTTTCAATTCTATATCTTTCTAAAGCGTTAATTATAGGATAAACAGCACTGTCATTGTAGTTCTTTCTTATAATTTCAAATAAGCGTGGTATATCAGATTGCCATGGGTCTCTTTTTAATAATTCCATTATTACCCCAATAAATTCTTCATCTTCTAAGAGATTCAATAATGCTACCCTTGCAATTGGATTAACAAAATCTTCAGTAAAGCGCCCGGTAATTGTTCGATTAATGCCAATTAAATGCAAGGTATATAGTGCACCTGTCTTACCTTTTTTATTTTGTGTAGATTTAAAAAAGTTCACAAGTAAAGGGATAGCCGCATCATTATGTGAGGCTATAGAAAACATATCATTTGTATATCCTATCCAGTATGCTTTACCTGTTTCATTAAAATCCCATTCGTTATTGAGCTTATTAATTAATGTGTTTAAGGGCGTAAGAGAGTCTATTTCGCTTGCAATACCTCCACCCTCAACAGGTAAAAAGTTTTGCCTGCCCGATGGCGCCCGGTCTATAACTTGCGCATACAAACTAATCTTGTTAAAAAACACAATCAGGCATAAGATGACAATTATCCGTACCGCTTTGGTCATGTTTTCTCGTAACATAGATTGGTTGAATAAATTTATAAATCAGCACTTGCCTTTCTCAGCTTCATCAGGAGTAGGCAGGTCAATTTTAGGGGTGTCACCATCAGGCTTTTCCCGTTCTTTTTCAAGCGCTTCTTCCCACCAGGGTAACGGTACTCCGCACATAGTTATTTCTTTTTGGTCATTTCCCTAAATACGCTTTCCAGGTTCTTGTTCTTAAGGTTCAGCTGCAGTGTTTTCAGGCTGTTGTCGTGCGCAAAGTCAAATATCACCGGGCGCATATCAGTTTCGGCGTCAAAAGTAAGTTCCCAGTTATTACCCTTAGTATTCTTGGCAGAAACCAAGTTAGGTAGTGTTTGCAGTTGCTCGCTTGTAGCGGCGTTATCAAATTCCACCTCAATAACCTGCTGCACTTTAGTATCCTTAACCAGGTTCTTCAGTTTTTTATCGGTAACAATCTTACCATGGTTGATGATGATAACACGGTCGCAAATGGCCTCAACTTCCTGCATAATATGCGTAGAAAGAAAAACTGTTTTATTCTTCCCTATATTTTTAATCAGGTCACGAATCTCAACTAGTTGGTTAGGGTCAAGGCCCGTGGTAGGCTCATCGAGTATAAGTACTTCGGGGTCGTGCAGCAGCGCTGCAGCAAGGCCCACCCGCTGGCGGTACCCTTTAGAGAGTGCACCAATTTTTTTATGGGCTTCGGGTGTAAGGCCGGTAAGGGTAATAACCTCTTCAATACGGCTTTTTGCTACTTTATAAACATCAGCGTTAAATGCCAGGTATTCGCGCACATAAAGGTCAAGGTACAGCGGGTTATGCTCGGGCAAATACCCTACAGCTTTTTGCACCGCCTTTTGCTGCGTAGTCACATCACTACCGTTAACATGTGCTTCACCGGTATCGGCGCTAATAAAAGTGGTCAATATTTTCATCAGGGTACTTTTACCGGCACCGTTTGGGCCCAGGAAACCTACAATTTCGCCCCTGTTTATAGAAAATGATACAGCATCAAGCGCTTTTTGTGTGCCATAGCTTTTAGAAACCTCTTTAACCTCGATTGACATAGCTGTGTATATATAGGTACAAAAATAGTAAAAGAAAGAGTAATTTAGTGATATATTTACCACAAAGAGCACAAGGTTTTTACACAAAGGTCACTATCGAAAACCGCCCAAAAGGGCAAGAACACAAAAGTGTATGCATTTAGCATAAAGCCTTGTGAACTTTTTGACAACTTGTTGTTCTTAAATTTTTAAAGCTTTGTTTGCTTCGTGTAAAAGCCTTGTGCTCTTTGTGGTAAAATAATATTGAGATGTAAAAGCCTTCCGGTAATAAAAACGTTTAATCTCATTTTTAAGTATTCTAAAGAAAATCAAAATAATATTAGGATGGAAAGAAATAATTCCTAAATTAGCCAAATAGCAATATGCAAAGCATGAACACATCAATTTTTTATAACACCTATTATTTCTTCTTCTGGAACGAGGATAGGGGTTGTATTGTTGTGTAATTAAAAAAGACAAATAAAAACAATAGATATAATCCCGATGTACAATCGGGATTTTTTTTTGCCGTAAATTATGGAAATAAAAATAGCAATACAGGGCATTAAAGGTTCATTTCATCACCAGGTGGCAGGCAGCTGGTTTGGCCCCGATGCCGTGCTTGAGGAGTGCATGTCGTTCCCTGCGTTGGTGCAAAGCCTGGTTAAAAAAGAATCGGGCCTGGGCATCATGGCGCTTGAAAATTCTATTGCCGGGAGCATCATCCCTAACTATGCGCTGATAGACCATAACAACCTGCACATTATAGGCGAGCATTACCTTGATATCCACATGAACCTTATGGTATTGCCGGGTCAGACGATTGAAGATTTGAAGGAAGTACACTCGCACCCAATGGCTTTATTGCAATGCAGCGAGTTTTTTAGGCAGTACCAAAACATTAAACTGGTAGAAAGTGCCGATACCGCCGAAAGCGCACGCCAGATACACAACGGTAAGTTAAAGGGCATTGGCGCCATAGGCAGCCCCATAGCGGCAGAGATGTTTGGGCTTGATATACTGGCAGCAGGCATTCATAATATAAAAAATAACCAGACGCGCTTTGTAATTGTAAAGACCGAGAACAAGGCCTTGCCAAAGGAAGAGATTAACAAGGCATCGTTAAAATTTGAGCTTGACGATACACCGGGTAGCCTGGCTACATTGCTGAATGTAATGAACAACAGCAAGCTGAACCTGACCAAGATACAGAGCATGCCCATTGCCGAAACGCCTTTTAAATACTCCTTTTTTGTAGATGTTACGTTTGAAAAGTACAAGCATTATGAAAAGGCAAAAGCAATAATTGAACTGATGACCACACACTTTAAAGTGCTGGGAGAATATAAAAACGGAATGGTATGATAACACCTGCAAAAAGGCTTGATGCCGTACAGGAATATTACTTCAGCGCCAAGCTGCGCGAAGTGCGCCAGATGATTTCTGAGGGTAAGAAAATAATAAACATGGGCATAGGCAGCCCTGATTTACCGCCATCGCAGGCAGTGCTTGATGCTATTGCAGGTTCGTTTATGGATGCCAAGGCGCATGAATACCAAAGTTACCAAGGCCTGCCCGAATTGCGCGAAGCCATAGCGGGGTTTTACCAGACACATTTTGGTGTAGCCCTTAACCCAGCCAATGAAATCTTGCCGCTTATGGGCAGTAAAGAAGGTATTGTGCACATTAGCATGGCCTTTTTAAATGAGGGTGATAAAGTGCTGATTCCCAACCCGGGTTACCCAACCTATACATCGGCTACAAAGCTGGTAGGGGCACAGCCGGTGTTTTATAACCTTTGCGAAGCAAACAACTGGGAACCTGATTTTGATGCCTTAGAACAGCAGGATTTAAGTGGTGTAAAGCTTATGTGGGTCAACTACCCACACATGCCTACCGGAGCAAAGGGCAGTAAAGCCATGTTTGTAAAGCTGGTGGCCTTTGCTAAAAAGCACAATATATTATTGGTTAATGATAACCCGTACAGCTTTATACTGAATGATGAGCAATTTTCGATATTTCAGGCAGAAGGTGCTAAAGAGATGGTGCTGGAACTTAACTCGCTAAGCAAAACCTTTAATATGGCCGGCTGGCGTGTGGGTATGGTACTGGGGAATCCGCAGCTTATAGATGCCGTGCTCAAAGTAAAAAGCAATATGGACAGCGGCATGTTTTACGGTATTCAAAAAGGGGCTATTGCGGCGTTGAACAGTGGTGCCGAATGGTTTGAAAAACTCAATGAAACCTATGCGAAAAGGCGCGAATCGATTTTTACATTGGCCGATAACCTTGGCTGCACTTATAACAGGAATACGGCAGGGTTATTTGTATGGGCAAAACTGCCCGACGGTATAGAAAACGCCGAAGCCTACGTAGACAGCATTTTGTATGATAAGCACATCTTCCTTACGCCGGGCACGGTATTTGGCAGCGCAGGCGAGGGGTATGTAAGGTTTTCATTGTGCGCACCGGAAGAAGTGATAAAAGAAGCAATAGGCAGGTTTTAAAATAGTCGTAAAGTTAAAGGTCGAAAGTCATAAAGTCCGACAACCGACAACCAACAACCAAAAAAATGAATGTAGTAGTAATAGGTTTAGGATTAATAGGCGGCTCGCTGGCGCTGGATATTAAAAAGGCGTTCCCGGAGGCAAAAATCATTGGCATTGATGCCAGTGAAAAGCACGTGGAAGAAGCGTTGCTGCTGGGTATTATTGACCATGCTGCGGGTTGTCATGCTGAGCTTGTCGAAGCATCTGCAATAAAACAGGCCGATTTTGTTATCCTGGCCATCCCGGTTAATTATATAGCCGATGTATTGCCCCAAATTCTGGAGAACGTAAAAGATGATGCCATTGTCTTTGATGCCGGTTCTACAAAAGCAGCCATTTGCAAAGCGGTGGAAAACCATCCGCGCAGGCGCAATTTTATAGCTACGCACCCCATAGCAGGTACCGAGTTCAGCGGGCCATCTGCGGCCATACACGGGCTTTTTGAAGGCAAGACTAACATTATATGCGAAGTGGAAAAAACCGCCTTTAAACTGCAGGAAAAGGCCGTAGCGCTGTTTGCTGCGCTGGGCATGCGCATTCGCTATATGGATGCCGTTTCGCACGATACGCACATAGCTTATGTGTCTCACCTGTCGCACATCAGCGCGTTCATGCTGGGTAAAACAGTTATCGAAAAAGAGAAGGATGAGCGTGATATTTTTGATATGGCCGGCAGCGGTTTTGCCAGTACGGTAAGGCTTGCCAAGAGTTCGCCCACCACATGGGCAAGCATCTTTAGAGAGAATAAGG
>JAZKDS010000267.1:0-5755 GCA_040387455.1 Bacteroidota bacterium | reverse complement strand
TCTACGTTTTGGCTATCACAAACACCAGATAAACCGGGGCTTGGATGGGATGCTGTGTGCAACAGGATATGTACATACGGCTTGTTTGAAGATCTTAAAACTAAAAAGCAGGTATGGGTATTCAATACACATTTTGACCACATAGGCAACGTAGCGCGTGTAGAAAGCGCTAAGCTTATCCTGCAAAAGATCAAAGAGTTAAATAAAAACAATACTCCTTTTGTACTTACCGGAGATTTTAATCTTGAGGATGATTCTGAGAGTATTAAGCTAATAGCATCTCAGCTTAACGACAGTAAAAAAATAGCTAAACAGGTTTTTGGCCCTGACGGTACATTTAATGCTTTTGAATTTAATATCCCTGTAAAAAAGCGCATTGACTATATCTTTACGCCACAAAAAGGCCTTACCATAAATAAATATGCTGTTTTAAGCGACTCGAAGGATTGCCGCTACCCAAGCGATCATCTGCCGGTTTACATAGAAATGGTTATAAAATAATCAGGACATTCCCTAGCCTATTTTTTACCTTTTTTAGAAAAACTATTTGATACAAAAATCACTATACGGTTGGCTTTTCGCTGCCTGAAAAATTCCCAGTTAATAATAACACCTGTAACACAGATGATCATCAATATGCCCAAAAGCGAGATATAAATAATTTCGTCAAAAGTATCTACATAAGGCACTGAAATAATGAAAAAATACAGCGATATAAAAAATACTACAATAGATAGTATTAGAGAAAATAATTTCATGTCCTTTTACTTTTAAAAATAATAGTAGTGTAGTTTTAGGGCAAAAGGCAGGCGGTATGTTATATTAAAAATTACTTATTTATCAATTCATTCCTGCCCCTCAGGCAGTTGCATCTTCACTATCTCTAAAGCAAATATAATTATTTTAAGCTTTGTTTAACTCTTTATTTACAGTTTTAACTCTTTTTCTTACATTAAATACCTAAAAGTAGCTCATTAATACTCAGGTATATTTGTCCATTACCATTTACCCGGTACTGAAAACTATATTCAATTTCACCATCAAGAAAATCTTTAAAAAAACGTGTATCATAAATCATGCGCTCCTGTCCGTCAATTTCCGGCGGAAGCAACGTTAAATCTTTATTGCACACACCTTCGGCTACAAATTCAAACACTTCTTTTTCAAATGTTTTTATAGTTCCATTAATTATAAAATCTTCGCTGTCAATGTTTTTATAAATATCTATATCCAGCTTTATATCATGCTCCTTATATTCTGCGGTTATGCTGTGTTCATTTTCTTTAAATTTAAAACTACCATCTGCTTTAAAAAATTCTTTAAACCCGTCAAATATATTTTTAATTTCCTCACGCTTCAGCTCTTTGCGCTTGTAGTCATATTTTTTTTTATAATCGTCATATTCAGATTTTATATCAATCTTTATTTTAAGGTATCCAATATCCATAAGGTATATATTAAAGTTCGGCCACTTTGGGCTTATAAAAGTTTACATAAAAAAAACTGTTTGGATCAAGTCCGGCATCTGTTAGCATGGCATGCAAATGCTCAATTATAGTAGTATCGGTAACAGCATCAAGATTGAGGAAAGCAATAAATTCTGGGGCATTTTCAAATTTAAAGCTTAATGGAGTATTAAGAGAATAGGCAGTAAAGCTATATTCTGCAGAGTTTACATCTATTCCGGCGTTATTAAACGCAGATTTTATTGTATCGAAATTATCCATAACTATTTTCCTGATTTTAATAATTTAGGCTTTATAGTAAAGCTTATCCAAATTATTAATTAAATTACAACCAGGTTCTTAAAATAGCTATAAATTTTTGTTTTGTAATGTATCTATTGCAAGCTGAAGGGCACTAATGGTAATATGTTGCGCCTCTATGGTTTGTAACAGCGCTTCTTTTTCCGATTCATAATCAGGTAATACCGGTTCGCTAACCATACCGTAAGCAGGAGATGTATTAAAGCCTTTATTTTTTAAATACAGGTCCTCATTTACAAGTTCATCGAGTGTAAGTCGGTATTCTTCACAGATTTTTTGCATGATTTCGATCTTAGGATGTGAGATACCTCTTACATAAGTACCCACAACACTTTTTTTAAGACCGAATTTTGCACCAAATTCATCTTGCGATAAATAATTATTTTCGCATAAATACCTGATATTTAATCCTATAAAATTTTTCATGCGACTAACAATTTAATTAATTTCAGAATTATTTTTGTTTTTTCGATTTATTTTTTAAATTTAACTTTATAAATATACAGAAAATTTTTGCAAAAATTAAAAATATGAAAGCAAGCGAATTTTTAAAAGGCAGAAATGAGCAAATTATAGGCCGATATAAAGAGTTAAAAGAAAAAATGCCATCACAACACGCTAAAAAAATAATCAGTGAGGAGTTTGGTAACCTATCTATATCTACAATAGACCAGGTTATTTACAATAAAAAATACAGCAATAGCCCACTTAACAAATAAAGCAGTGCTTTATGCCTATTAAATACATAGTAAAATTAAGAAAACTTTAAACAAATATACCTGTTTAACAATTTATTTTTAATAAAATGCTAAACAGGTATAAAAAGTTTATAAATATATAATATTAATCCAAGCTAAGAGTTATTTGCCCATCTTCATCAAGGGTAATATTAGTGCCATCGTCGGTAATGTCTACACCATCTTTATCCACAGGCGTTTCCGGTTCTTCCTCTATAGGTTCTTCATATGGCAATGAATCCAAAAGATTAATCTGCTTAACCTTATCGGTTGTAAGTTGGTTTCCCAGCGCTTTTATACCTTTTACAGCAATAAAGCTTTCAAGGTCAACCGTAATGGTTTCTTTCTGTATCCCTTTTATTTTAGGAAAAATAACCTCGGCCACCGGCCTGTAATCAGTACTTACAATTTCAAGTTGCGATTTTTCGTGTTCCGTGATAAATATTTCTTCTTTATTCTCGTTTTCTACAAGAAAACGCTTCACATAATAACGGTCTTTTTCGCCATCATAATAAATAGCCGAAACCGGCTTATTGGGTTTCCATTTTTCAAGTACAATCATACCTTCCTCAAAGTGTGTTGTAATTTCGGGAATAATGGTTTTAAGCTTACCATTCTGGTTAATGATAAGCAGCCTGTCGTTTGGCCTGAATTCACCCAACAACTCTCCCCTGCCGTCTACATTAAGCCTGTGTACGGTATCGTCAAACCAAATGCGGCGCGGTTTAAGTGTAGAGATACCCTTTTCTTTAAGTTCAATTTTTTTAATGGGGTATTTACTAACCGTATTGCCCCTTGATGCCCTGCCTTTAATAGCAATAGTGGCAAAGTCAAGGTCGAATTTCAGTTTTTTTACGCTGCCTACCTGGCGCAATAATATTGTAACTACTTCGGCCTCACCGTTAGGATTATCGCTAAAATACAGCACCATAGAATCGGCTGTACCTGCTGTAAGATCATACGGCTTATCTCTGGTTACGCCACTTACATTAAAGCGTTTAACATAGCTTGGCCCCGATTTACCATCGCGGTAAATCATGTTATAAATGGTGCGCTTGTCATTCCTGTCAAACACCGCCACGTGGATAATATCTTTACCCACAAAGGTTTTTACATCTACTTTAGTAATAATCATGCTGCCATCGCGCAAAAACAGGATAACATCATCTATATCACTACAGTCAGCTACATATTCATCTTTTTTAAGGCCGGTACCCACAAAGCCTTCTTCTCTGTTTACATAAAGTTTGGTATTGCGCAGTACTACCTTAGTAGCTTCAATATTATCAAAACTACGCAGTTCGGTCTTGCGTTCGCGGCCTTTGCCATAGCGGTCTTTAAGCCCCTGGAAATAAGAAACTGCAAAATCAATTAAATGCTCTAAATGGTGCTTAACCTGTGCAATTTCGCCTTCAAGTGCTTCTATTTTTTCCTGTGCCTTATCAATATCAAATTTAGAAATACGTTTGATGCGTATTTCTGTAAGCCTTACAATATCCTCTTCGGTCACTGCACGGCGCAGGTGGCCTGTAAATGGCTTAAGGCCTTCGTCAATAGCTTTTATAACGCCCTCCCAGGTTTCCTCTTCCTCAATGGCGCGGTATACCCTGTTTTCAATAAAGATACGCTCTAACGACTGAAAATGCCAGCTTTCTTCTAATTCATCCAATTGGATTTCCAGCTCACGTTTCAGTAAATCTACCGTGCGGTGGGTTGAGATGCGCAGCATTTCGCTAACGCCTACAAAGTACGGCTTATGGTCTTCAATAACACAGCCCAGTGGCGCTACCGATGTTTCACAACCTGTAAAGGCAAAAAGTGCATCGATGGTTTTATCAGGACTAACCCCCGGCGGAAGATGGATTAATATTTCAACATCTGCCGCGGTATTATCTTCAATTTTTTTAACTTTTATCTTGCCTTTTTCATTGGCTTTAAGAATACTGTCTATTAAAGTACCGGTATTAGTACTAAAGGGTATTTGCGTTATAACCAGCGTACTTTTATCAAGCTGTGCTATCTTGGCACGCACACGCACACGCCCGCCGCGCATACCATCGTTATAATTAGAAATATCGGCAATACCCGCCGTAGGGAAATCAGGGTACAGCGTAAAAGGCTTACCTTTTAATATCTTTATGGAAGCATCTATAAGCTCAATAAAGTTATGCGGAAGCACTTTTGTAGATAAACCCACCGCAATACCTTCGGCACCCTGTGCTAATAGCAATGGGAATTTTACCGGAAGGTTTACCGGCTCATTTCGGCGTCCGTCATAACTGGCCTGCCACGGTGTAATTTTAGGGCTATACAGCACCTCAAGCGCAAACTTACTCAGTCGCGCCTCAATATAACGGCTTGCTGCGGCACCATCTCCCGTAAGGATGTTACCCCAGTTACCCTGTGTGTCTATAAGTAATTCTTTCTGGCCTATTTGCACCATGGCATCGCCTATAGAAGCATCGCCGTGCGGGTGGTACTGCATGGTATGCCCCACCACATTAGCCACTTTGTTGTAGCGACCATCATCAAGCTCTTTAAGCGAGTGCATGATACGGCGCTGCACGGGCTTAAAGCCGTCTTCTATAGCAGGCACGGCACGCTCCAGGATTACGTATGACGCATAATCCAGGAACCAGTCTTTATACATACCGGTTACCTTGGTAATGGTATCGCCAGACTCCGGGTCTTCCTGCCTGTTGTAAAAATATCCTTCTTCTAAAGGTTCTAATGTATCGTCGCTCATTTATAAAAAATGATATTAAAATTCTGAAAAATGCGTTATCCCTACCTCTTTAAACAGGTATTGTAAACTCTCTGCCTTTGCGCTGCAAAATCCGCATGGCACCACAACATCTGCCGATATCCGGTAATCAATACAGCTCAGGCACAGTTCGATATAGGCAAATACCCTGTCTTTTTTATCGTAAAACACAAGCCTGTGCGCCGGGTTGTAACAGTCGGCCTTAGACTGTTCCTCACAACTATCGGTATAGAGGATGCTGTGCAATTCTTTTATGTCCTTTTGGTTAAGCACTACCCTGTCAATTATCTTTTTTGAAGGTATTTGCAGCTTACCATCAACTATCTTATAATTATTAATATTCTCTGTGTCTTCAGGCTTAAAATCGTATGATATCACTTCAACCCTGCTTGCCATATCAAACGGATAGGTTTCAGCCAAAGGTTTTTCAGGGCTTTTAGTACATCCAAAAATTAAAGATAGCAACGCTAAACAGCCTAAATTCAATA
>JAZKDS010000266.1:0-5667 GCA_040387455.1 Bacteroidota bacterium | reverse complement strand
TGGTTAAAGTATTGCCCGATTGTGTAATACCCGCTGTAGGTATAAAAGTCAGGTTACTGGCATCATATTCAACAGTTACAGTACCGCTTGTGTTTATTGTACCCGGATTTTGTATAACAACCACATAACCTGCATCAAAACCTGCAACGGCATTAGTTGACGGATACAGGTATACTGCTACATCCTGTATAGGATCTGGAGTTGTAAGGCAAAAATCATGGTCTATAGGGTCAGCTCCAGGAAATGTAAGGTCTATACCTACCGGAAATGCTGTTAATGCTGACGACCATGACTCTACAGATACATAAGAAACCCCATTTGGCACGTTTGTAAATTGATAATATCCGTTTGCATCTGTATAAGCATATTGGTAAGTATTATTGTGAATGTAATACACCCAGACTCCCGAGGCCGGAGGGTCATTTTCATCGCAGCCATTAGTATCAGCATCAAAAGTTACATGCCCTGAGAAAGTATTATCTGTAGGACATTCATATATAATTAGCTGTAGTGGAAGTATACTTACACAGCCTGCTGACTCTATCCTTACATATACAGTTATAAGTTGAGGTAATGAAACCGATACATAATTTGAAATATTTGGTATTGCGTTGGTATCAGCCTCAGCATCAGCCGGTGTTTCATGTATTGTTACTGCCTGAACACCCGCTATCTGATAAATCGAATCTACAACAGGTTCAAGATTAAAAACTTCGACACCATCTCCATTCTGGTCGCATACCACGATAGGATTTAGAGGAACAATGGCTGGGCCATCGCCGTTAATTGTAACCGTAAAACTACTTTCATCATTACAGGTTCCACTAACTGCATGAATGTATACCGTTTGCGATGCAGTTATTACACTGCCGCTTTGTAGCTGTGTGCCACCCATATTTGGTGCAGTATAATATAGTGCCGGCCATTGAATGTAAGGCAGCACATAAGAACCACAGGTAACCACATCTTCAAAATCGGGCACAAAAACCCCTTCCTGCACAGATATGATAAAGCTTGTAGTATCAAAGGTTCCGTCAGTATTATTTTCTACACGGATAAAGATAAGCTGTTCCCATTCATTCAATATTATGTAAGCCTGTGGGTTGGTAATAGCGTTTGTATTGTTTTCGGCATCTGCCTCGCTTGTAAAGTAGGTTACACTAAATTGAGCAGGAGACTGGGTGCCTAAAGTGCCCGGGTTTTGCACAGTAAGGTCAAAAACCTCGTTCATGCATTGCATAATTTCATCAACCTGGTTGGCAGTTGTCTGAGAAAAACCTTTAAAGCTCATCAGGGCTAAAAAGGCCAGTAAGAGTAATTTATTTTTCATAGTGGTTAGGTATTATTTGTTTTAGCTTTAAACAGCTACATTTGTAAATACCCTACTTATATGTTAAATTATACAAAAAATCCCCTTTTAATAAGGGGATTTTAAAAGTATATACTATTTACCTTTTTTCTTTTTTGCATCGCGTTTTGCTTCTACACCACGGTTGCGGGGTTCGGTTTTACGTGGTTTTGTTTTGCCGGGACCACCAAGGTTAACCTTTTTATTCTTTTCTTTTTTATCATGAAAAGCACCACCTCCATCACGCTTAGGAGCCCTAAGCAACACCTTCATTTTTTTTCTGTCCTTTTCAAATTCAAGAAGCCTTGTAGCTATTTCAACCTCTTCAGGAATAGGTAGTATTTCAATTTCCTTTTCCATCAATACTTCGGCAGCAAGCTGTATTTCCTCTTCATGTGGGCTTACAAAGCTTATAGCAATGCCTGTTTTATCAGCACGGCCGGTACGGCCTATACGGTGAATATATTGCTCCGGAGCTTCAGGAAATTCTAAATTAATTACATGCGTAATATCATGTATGTCAAGGCCACGCGCCATTACATCGGTAGTAACAATACCTCTCAGCTCGCCTTCCTGAAACGATGCCATGGTGTTAAGCCTGTAATTTTGCGACTTGTTTGAATGTATTACGCCAAACTGCCCGGCATGGTCTTCTTCAAGGCTGTCCATAACCAGGTCGGCTATTTTTTTGTTATTTACAAATACCAGCACGCGCGACAGGCTTTCGTCTTTAAGCAATTCCTTAAGCAGGTTAAGCTTGGTTAAAAAGTTAGGCACAAGGTAGCCTTGCTGTGTTATTTTTTCTAACGGTGTGCCGCTGGCCGCTAATGATACCTCTTGAGGAAAATCAAAATAATCATTAAGTAAATTATCTACTTCATCAGTCATAGTGGCCGAGAATAGTATGTTTTGCCTTTTATTCTTCATCATTGATAGGATAGAAGTAATCTGAACCCTGAAGCCAAGGTTAAGCATTTCATCAAACTCATCTATAACAAGCTTTTGAAGGCTGTCAAAACGCACCACATTATCAAGCGCCAGGTCCATTAGCCTGCCGGGTGTACCCACAAGCACATCTACACCGCCATATACATTTTTTTTCTGCGTGTTGATGTTTACACCACCATATACGCCAATGGCGCGTACAGACATGTATTTGGTAAGTTTTTCAACCTCTTCTACCACCTGAACTACAAGCTCACGGGTAGGTACTAAAATTACCACACGTGCAGAGTCAGTAGCTACAAACTTCCATTGCTTAAGTATAGGTAGTAAATAGGCAAAGGTTTTACCTGTACCTGTTTGGGCTATGCCCATCATATCGCGGCCGCTGAGTATTACCGGCATAGCGCGCTCCTGAATGGGCGTAGGGTTTGCAAACCCGAGCTCATCGAGGGCTTTTTGAAGCGATTTAGGTAAGTCAAAGTCCTGAAATGTGGCCATAATGCTGAATTTTGCTGCAAAGATAGGTTTTTTTAACTGAAGAGTCAGAGGTAGGATGCGGGAAGTCAGATCTACAGTTCGGTAAACTCCGGACTCCGGACATCCTGCATCCGACAAATTAACAAAAACTTGTAAAAATTTTGTTTTCTAGAAGGTAACTTAGTACTATAAAAACTAAGAAATATGTCAGAATTTGTAGTAGTAGGAGACCATATAACCGTAGTATCTATACGCAGTTATTTATTTGCCAAGAAAATTGACCAGGGCGACTCTCTGGTTATTAATCCGATGGATTATGAGCACCTGATAGGCGATATTAAAAATTCTGGTGAGCCGATTGATATACCCTTAAATGTGCTTGGCGTATTGCTGGTAAAAGACACATCGGGCAATGTACCTGTGGGGAAAATACAGATTATTAAAAATGAAGGCCTTGTAGGCTAATACAGCTTAGACTATATAAAAAAGCTCCGTGATTAATATATCACGGAGCTTTTTCTTTTATATAAATTGACTATCGTAAAGCAGCCCCGGCTTGCGACTCAAGGTTTTGCCTTATTTTACCCATAATTTTATCAATTTGCTCATCGGTAAGGGTTTTTGTACTGTCTTGCAATACAAAACTTACAGCATATGATTTTTTACCTTCCGGCAGGTTATTACCTTCATAAACATCAAACAGGCTTATGTCTTTAAGCAATGATTTTTCAGTTTGGCGGGCAATGTTATAAATGGTCTCAAAGTTAACAGCGTTATCTACCAGCAAAGCAAGGTCACGACGCACTTCAGGGAACTTAGAAATCTCGGTATATTTAATTTTTCCAGAAACTAATTTAGCTACTGCAGCCCAGTTAAAATCGGCAAATAAAACTTCTTGTTTTATATCAAAATGCTTTAATATAGGCTTTTTAATGGCTCCAAGCTCAACAATCACTTCATTACCAACAGCAAGAGCAATACCTTCGGCAAATACATCGTTTTGCAGGGGTTGGGTTATAAAGTTATCTACACCAAGCCTTGCAAGTACAGCTGTTACAAAACCTTTAAACATAAAAAAATCGGCTGCTTTTTGTTGCTGTGTCCAGGCTTCGGCTACGCGGTTTCCGGTAATGGTTAATGTAAGGTGTTTTTTCTCCTCATAGCTCCCCGGCATTTTATGATAGCTTTTGCCAAACTCAAACAGTTTCAAATCAGCCCTGCGGCGGTTTATATTGAATGAAACTGCTTCTAGCGCGCTGAACAGCAGGCTTTGCCTCATGGCAGAAAGATCGCTGCTTAGCGGGTTAAGCATAAGCACATTATATTCTGCATTAAGGTTTTCGCTAAGTGCAACATAATCGGGCGTGGTAAGGCTATTGGCCATCATCTCGTTAAAGCCAAGTGCAGTTAGCTGAGCCGCTGCAATATTTTGAAGCTTATGGTCGTCAGTACGGGCAGCATTAGCTATAGAGGCATTTAGCTTGGTAGTAAAGTTAATATTATTATAGCCGTATACGCGCAATATCTCTTCAATAACGTCAATTTCGCGCTCTACATCCACACGGTAAGAAGGTATAATAAGCCCAAGTCCTTTTTCTGACATGTTGCTTATTTTTACATCAAGCGACACAAGTATCTTCTTAATGGTTTCTTTAGGCAATTCCTGACCTATAACGCGGGTAACATTTTCAAAACTTACAAAAACCGAATGGTCTTCTATCTTTTTAGGGTAAATATCTTCGGCATCCGATGTTATTTCGCCACCGGCAGTTTCCTGTATCAGCAGGGCTGCCCTTTTAAGAGCATATTGTGTAATTGTAGGGTCAATACCCCTTTCAAAACGGAAGGAAGCATCGGTGCTTATGCTATGTCTTTTAGCCGTTTTACGAATGCTAACGGGATTAAAGTAAGCACTTTCAAGAAATATGGCAGAAGTAGTTTCGCTAACACCTGAGTTTTTTCCGCCAAGTACACCGGCGATACACATTGGGCCTTTTTCATCACAAATCATAAGGTCTTCTTCGTGCAGGGTGCGCTCTACATCATCAAGCGTAGTAAATTTTGTACCGGCAGCTACTGTTTTAACCATTACTTTACCGCCTTTTATCTTGGCAGCATCAAAGGCATGCAGCGGCTGGCCCAGCTCGTGCATTACATAATTAGTAACGTCTACAATATTATTTTTTGGTGTAATGCCTATGGCTTTAAGCCTGTTTTGCAACCATGATGGTGACGGTTTAACCGAAACCCCCGAAATGGTAACACCACAATAACGTGGAGCCAGCTTGGCATCTTCAACCTTTATGTCTATTTTTAAAATACGTTTATCTACACGAAAATTACTAACCGATGGTGTAATAAGCTCAGTTTGTACATTTTTTTGTGCAAGGCCGGCACGCAGGTCGCGCGCTACGCCCAGATGGCTCATTGCATCGGCACGGTTAGGGGTAAGGCCTATTTCAAAAACCTCGTCATTCTCTATATTAAATAATTTGGCAGCAGGCGTGCCCGGTGCAATATCTTCTTTAAGTATCATGATGCCGTCATGACTTTCGCCAAGGCCCAGTTCATCTTCGGCACAAATCATACCGTAGCTTTCTTCACCACGAATTTTGCCCTTTTTTATCTGGAAGGCATTACCTTCTTTATCATACAGGGTTGTACCTATAGTTGCTACGGGTACTTTTTGGCCGGCAGCTACATTAGGCGCACCACATACAATTTGTACCGGTGGGTTACCATCGCCCAGATCCACAGTAGTAACACGCAGCCTGTCGGCATTGGGGTGTTGCTCGCAGGTAAGTACGTGGCCCACAACCACACCCTGCAGTCCGCCCTTAAGCGATTCATATTTATCTACACCTTCTACCTCAAGGCCCAGGTCAGTAAGTAGTGCT
>JAZKDS010000265.1:1139-1856 GCA_040387455.1 Bacteroidota bacterium | reverse complement strand
ACTATTTACTGGTAACAGAAAAAGGTAAGCCGCTATCGGCAGCTATAGTATATAATACGGTGAAGAAGTACCTAAGCATAGTTACTACTATTAATAAACGCAGCCCGCACGTACTACGCCACACTTTTGCCACGCATTTAATGAATAACGGTGCCGATATAAATGCCGTGAAGGAACTACTGGGCCACAGCAGCCTGGCCGCTACGCAGGTGTACACCCACAACACCATCGAGAAATTGAAAAACATTCATGCCAGAGCCCATCCTAAGGCATAAAAGCCGATAAACTGGTAATAAATGTCATTAAAAGATATTTACATCTGTAAGTAGCGTGTGATGAAGGTCATAGCCTAAGTTGACGCGGGTCAGCATTACATGACATACTTAAATAGATTTTTACATCGTGAAAATGATTATTCCCTCGCGGAGTAATCAAGGCATTGATAAACATGGAGGTGTATGTTTGGGATTTTCCTAAAGTGTTGATATATTAATCCCGGATTTACATTAAGATGAAGGTTAATGCCTGATTACACAAAGTAAAAATAAGAGTGCAAACCCCGTCAAATTAACCGCTATGATTTTTTCAAAAAGTTGCGAATACGCCCTACGTGCAGTGATCTATTTGTGTATAGAAAGCAATGGGGTAAAAATGAACATTAAAGAAATTTCTTCGAAAATAGGCTCGCCTGAACCTTTCACTGCCAAGATATTGCAA
>JAZKDS010000265.1:0-1113 GCA_040387455.1 Bacteroidota bacterium | reverse complement strand
CAGACTTTGCACCGGTAAATTGAAAGAACTGGTAACTAACACAACCGTATCGGACCTGGCGAAAGGAGTAAAAGAAGGTAAATACCACCTAAATAGCCTTCAGGCAGTATTAGCCGCATAACAAGCGTTAAAAATAAAATAAGCTTACGCCGCAGTACGTTCACTATTAAAAGGGGACGTATTTGCGGCGTACGTTATTTATAAACTGCTGATACAGAAAAAAGAAGGGTTTTGATATAACCTTTCCGAAAAGTTTACGTTAAAAAATAAACTCCTTATGGCATAGAATTGTTACATTAGTGTTAGAGGGAACCGATTATTTAACCATAAAATTGAAATTATGAACGTGGTAATTCATCCGGTGCATTTTGATGCATCTACTCAACTTGTTGACTTCATCAACAAAAAATCAAGCAAGCTTGAAACATTCTTCGGCAAAATTGTAGAAACGGAAGTTTTTCTGAAATTAGGAACCAAACAAAATATCAAAGACAAAACAGTAGAGATAAAAGTGCATATACCGGGTAAAACCCTATTCGTAGCTAAAACGGGCAAAACCTTTGAAGAGAGTACAGACCTGGCGCTGCAAACCATAGCAGGCCAACTCAAAAAACAAAAAGAGAAACAGAAAGAATACTAGATATATCAGGGGGCGAAAGCCCCCTTTTTTATTGTATTACCGCCCCGGGCAAAAAAAAATATGCTCAAATTAATTCATGGCTTTTGAAAATTGAATTAATCATTTAGATTTGCGCTCCCGTTTTTGAGGTGTAGGTGTTTTTTACATCTTAAACTGGATTGAGTTCATTGTAATACATAAGCCCGCGTAGCTCAGTTGGTAGAGCAGCTGATTTGTAATCAGCAGGTCGGAGGTTCGAATCCATCCGCGGGCTCATTTTTAAGTTCTTTGTACATTCACTTAGTGTAATGGGGAGATAGTCAAGTGGCCAACGACAACAGACTGTAAATCTGTCCTCTTACGAGTTCTCAGGTTCGAATCCTGATCTCCCCACCACCTTCACAGGTAATAATAATACACTGAAGGGCTTCGTGAAACTTGCGGGAGTAGCTCAGTTGGTAGAGCGACAGCCTTCCAAGCTGTAGGTCGCGGGT
>JAZKDS010000264.1:0-2942 GCA_040387455.1 Bacteroidota bacterium | reverse complement strand
TAAGGCAGGCAAGGTTATCCTTGTGCAGTATGGCTTTTGCCCTTAGGTCTTCTACGTCGATGTTACCGTTTTCTGATGTTTTTGTAACCACAACCTCCATACCGGCCATGTGGGCTGTAGCAGGGTTTGTGCCGTGTGCCGATGCCGGTATCAGGGCAATGTTCCTGTGGCTCTGGCCAATAGACTCCTGGTAAGCGCGGATAACCATAAGGCCCGCATACTCGCCTTGAGCACCACTGTTAGGCTGTAGCGTAGTGCCAGCAAAGCCGGTAACCACGTTAAGTTGCTCTTCCAGTTTTTTAAGCATGGTTTGGTAACCTTCTGCCTGTTCTACGGGAGCAAATGGGTGTATGCTGTTCCAGTTTGGTAAGCTAAGCGGAAGCATTTCGGCAGCAGCGTTAAGCTTCATAGTACATGAGCCAAGCGATATCATAGAGTGGTTAAGCGCTAAGTCTAAACGCTCTAACTTTTTGATGTAACGCATTAGCGCCGTTTCGCTATGGTATTTGTTAAACACGTCATGCGTAAGGAATGTGCTGCTGCGGATAAGGTTTTCAGGGATATTTACCGTTTCGGTAAGGCCTGTAACTTTATAGGCCGTTTTGCCGGTAGCTTCAGCAAATACAGCAATAATATCGTTAATGTCGTTTAGCGAAGTGGTTTCGTTAAACGAAATAGAAATCGTGTTTTCGTCAACATAATAGAAGTTGATCTCTTTAGCTTCGGCAACAGCCTTAACTTTAGCCGCATCAGCTTTTACCGTAATGGTATCAAAGAAAGCGGTATTAGTTTGGTATACACCCAGTTTGTTAAGCGCATCGGCTGTAGTAACAGCACTTGCATGCACTTTATTGGCAATGTACTGAAGCCCTTGCGGACCATGGTACACAGCATACATACCTGCCATAACGGCAAGCAATACCTGGGCTGTACAAATGTTAGATGTAGCTTTTTCGCGTTTAATGTGCTGCTCACGTGTCTGTAGTGCCATGCGCAGGGCACGGTTACCGTTAACATCTATAGTTACACCTATAATCCTGCCCGGCATAGAGCGTTTGTACTCTTCTTTAGTAGCAAAATAAGCTGCGTGCGGGCCTCCATAACCCATAGGGATACCAAAGCGCTGGGTTGTACCCACCACTACATCGGCGCCAAGCTCGCCCGGAGACGTAAGCTTAACAAGGCTTAATATATCAGCCGCTACAGCCGTTTTTATGTTGTTTTCTTTAGCTTTAGCTATAAAGCCGGCATAGTCATGCACCTGCCCAAATTTGCCAGGGTATTGCAGGATTGCGCCATAAAAACCTTCAGAAAAATCAAACTCTTCATGGTTGCCCACTACAAGCTCTACGCCAATTGGGGTAGAACGGGTTTGCAGGACGCTAAGGGTTTGCGGAAGGATTTCTTCGCTAACAAAAAACTTGTTTACGTTATTTTTCTTCTGGTCGCGGGTGCGCACGTCAAATAAAAGTGCCATAGCCTCGGCAGCAGCCGTAGCTTCGTCTAGTAACGATGCGTTTGCTATTTCCATGCCTGTCAGTTCAATAACTGTAGTCTGGTAGTTAAGCAACGCCTCAAGACGGCCCTGGGCAATCTCTGCCTGGTAGGGTGTGTAAGCTGTGTACCACCCCGGGTTTTCAAAAATATTACGTTGTATAGGTGCCGGAACAATGGCAGGGTGGTAGCCCAGGCCTATGTAGCTCCTGTAAATTTTATTCTTGTTGCCCAATTGGGTTATATGGTTAAGGTACTCATATTCGGTAAGGGCTGGCTCCAGGTTTAGCGGGGCCTTCAGGCGGATATCATCCGGAAGGGTTTCATAGATAAGCTGATCCATGTTTTCCACGCCAATGGTTTTAAACATGTGTTGTAAGTCAGTTTCCCTTGGGCCAATGTGCCTTAAAGCAAAAGCATCTGTTTTCATGTTGTTGTGCTGTAGTTTTTTAAAGGCACAAAATTAGTGATTTATATTCAAATTTAAATAATGTAAAATATTTGATTTTGTGAATTTTTCACTATAGATAAGCAACTGTTGTGATATTCGTTATTTTTGTAAGATGAAGGCAGCAAAACAACTCTTTTATATTTACATACACGGCAGCATACACGTAGCAATAGCCGTGTTGTGCCTTGTTTTAATGACCAACCACATGTTTGTGCTGCCCTTTAGTGCACCCATGGCGGGCTTTGCCTTTTTCGGGACGCTGTTTGGGTACAACTTTATTAAGTATGAGGCACATTTCAGGAAGCACTTGCCGCTGACCAACTTTATGAAAACAGTTGGTTTTATTAGTATACTTGCGCTGCTTTTGGGCGGGCTGTGCTTTTTAACGCTCTCATTATCTGCACAGGTAACAGCCTTGTTTTTTGCCGTGTTTGCCATACTTTATGCGGTGCCTTTTACAAAACGAGGCAACCTTCGGAACCTGGCCGGCATTAAAATTTATATTGTGGCGCTGTGTTGGGCGGGGGTAACTACCCTTATGCCGCTTGTAAACGCAGGGCTGGAGCTGTGGCATGATGTATACCTTAAATTTGGGCAGCGGTTTTTACTGGTAATCATACTGATACTTATCTTTGAAATAATTGATCTTAAGGAAGATAACCCGGAACTGAAGACCGTGCCTCAAAAAATAGGGGTAAAAAACACCCAGCTGCTCAATGTGATACTGCTGGCTGTTTTTTACTTCCTTGAATTTTTTAAGACGGTGGTAGACCAAAAACAATTGCTTGTAAATGTGGTGTTGATATTTGCGGTAGGGCTATTCACGATGGGTGCATCGCCGGAACGCAATAAATATTATACTCTGTTTTGGGTAGAGAGTGTGCCCGTTTTTTGGTTATTACTTTTGTTAATTGTTTGATTTTTAAATTTTTCACCCGTCGTTCCTCCTCGTAATGACGTGTGTAAATAAACCTCACTAATATTTAAGTACCTGTTT
>JAZKDS010000263.1:1364-2676 GCA_040387455.1 Bacteroidota bacterium | reverse complement strand
ATTTTTTAATGCCGTTGCCTGCTACTTTACTAAACGTATCTACAGTGCCTACTACAATGTTTTTTATATGATGCGCAATAATAAGGTCGCAGCACGGGGGTGTTTTGCCATGGTGACTGCAGGGCTCCAGGCTTACATACAGGGTGCTTTCGGGTATTAGGTGACGGTCGGTATCTTTTACCGAATTAAGGCAGTTAACCTCGCCGTGTGGGCCGCCGTAAGCCGATGTGTGGCCTTCGCCAATGATGCGCCCGTTGTGCACCAGCACTGCGCCTACACTGGGGTTGGGCATAGCAGCCCGCATACCGGCCTCGGCCAGTTCAAGGCAGCGTTTCATGTAGGTTTCGTGGTATTCCATATTTCAAAAGTACTTTAAAATCGCTAAATATTGATAGCTTTGCATAATGTACTATACTATAAGGCCTATTGCCCCGCAGGATAACGCAACTATAGCAGCGGTTATCCGGAATGTATTTATTGAACTCGGTGCGCCTACTACCGGCACTGCTTATGCCGACCCTATTTTAGATACACTGTATGATGTATATAAGGCTCAGGGTGCTGCATATTATGTTGTAGAGATGGATGGCAATGTAGTGGGCGGTGCGGGCATTGCGCCTCTGGATGGTGGGCCCGCAGGCGTGTGCGAACTGCAAAAAATGTATTTTGCACCCCAAACCAGAGGGCTTGGTATTGGCAGTGTACTCATACAAAAGTGCCTTGATACTGCAACCGATTTTGGCTATAGCAAATGCTATCTGGAAACGCTAACCGATATGCAGGCTGCTCAAAAACTGTATGTTAAGAACGGATTTACCTATCTTGATGCACCTTTGGGCAGTACCGGCCACAGCTCGTGCCCGGTGTGGATGATTAAAGAATTAAGTAGCCAGATGCAATAGGCAATGCCACTGACTGTGACTAAAAACGATACAGATGACAATTAAAAACTACCGTTTACACTTTATAGAAACCCTTACCCCGCTGTATGACGCAGAGGAGGCAGATCGTTTTTTTATTATTACCCTCGAAGAGCTAAAGGGCTGGAGGCGTGTAGATTTTGCGCTCAATCCCGAAGCTGTTTTGGCTCAGGATGAAGTAGATAAGTGGGATGCCGTACTGCAACAGCTCCAAACATACAGGCCTATACAGTACATTTTTGGCAAGTCATATTTTTATGGACTGGATTTTACTGTGAATGAAAATACCCTGATACCCCGCCCGGAAACTGAGGAACTGGTGGACTGGGTTATTGCAGAAAATACGGGTAAGTTGCTTAAAATTATAGATATAGGTACCGGTAGCGGCTGTA
>JAZKDS010000263.1:0-1352 GCA_040387455.1 Bacteroidota bacterium | reverse complement strand
TTAGCTAAAAATTTACAGCAGGCCAATGTAAGTGCTATGGACATTTCTACTGGTGCTTTAACTGTGGCCAAAAGCAATGCAGGGCATAACAATGTTGCGGTAAACTTTATACAACAGGATGTGCTGACTTTAAACGAGTTACCTGAAAAATATGATGTAATTGTTTCTAACCCGCCCTATGTGCGTGAGCTTGAAAAGGCTGAAATAGAGCCTAATGTGCTTGAATTTGAACCACATCTGGCGCTGTTTGTCAGCGATGCCGACCCACTATTATTTTACCGAAAAATTGCCCAACTGGCTAAAACGGGGCTCAACCCGGGTGGCAGACTGTATTTTGAAATTAACCAATATCTTGGTCCGGAAACAGTATCACTGCTTGAAGATCAGGGTTTTGCTGATGTAGTGTTGCGCAAAGATATGTATGGCAACAACCGTATGATAGGTTGCGTGCTTAAAGCGGTATAGCTTACTTGCTCTCTTTCAGTACACTATCTTTGTTAATGATGCTTGGTAATTAACCTAATAGTTTAAGTTACGTTAAATGATATTGCCTTTGTTACAAGCTTTGATAACTTTATAAGTATAAGCAAACAACATGACTGACAGGCAATTGTATGACGTAATTATTATAGGTGGTAGCTTTGCGGGGCTATCGGCGGCAATGTCCCTGGGCAGGTCGCGGCGTACCGTATTGGTTATAGACAGCGGTAATCCGTGCAACAAGTATGCGCCTGAGGCTCATAACTTTATAACTAACGATGGCCTCCAACCCTTTGATATTCTGGCAGACGCCAAAGCACAGGTGCTTAACTACACAACCGTTTCATTTTTAGAAGGGCTAGCAGAAGATGTAATCCCGAAAGGTAATTTTTTTGAAGTGGAAACCAATGATAAACAGAGGTTTACAACCCGAAAAGTGTTGTTTGCTACCGGTGTCACAGATCTTATACCTAACATAGCCGGTTTTGCCGAATGCTGGGGTAAAAGTATATTGCACTGTCCGTATTGCCATGGTTTTGAGAGTATTAATAAAAAAATAGCCGTGCTGGGCAATGGTGATATGGGATTTGAACTTGCCAAAATCATCAGGCAATGGACAGACAGTCTTACCTTATACACCAATGGTACCAGTACCCTGACTCCTGATGAAGTTTTTATGCTTAATAAGCACGATGTCAAGGTGGTAGAGAATGAAATTGACGCTATTAAAGAGGAGGGAGGCAACATAAAAGCACTCTTATTTAAGAATACCGACCCGGATTATCCTGAGGCCATATTTACGCAACTGCCTTTTAAACAGCAATGTAGCATCCCGGAGAAACTTGGGCTGCAAATGACTGAGAAAGGCTTTA
>JAZKDS010000262.1:463-2548 GCA_040387455.1 Bacteroidota bacterium | reverse complement strand
CCAGAATCAATTATATAAAAAGTAAAAATCTTATTTAAAAATCATTTAAAATTAAAATCATGAAAACAATTTTTAGAAATCTTTTAGCAAAAAACAAAAGAACAATGCAGCTGATGCTGCTTATCGGCGCCCTTAGCCTTACATCGTGCAAAGACCGCGTAAAAGAAGAAACTGCCCCTGCCCCGGACGTAACCGTTTCTGAAAGGCAAAAAGAAACCACCGTTGCACCTGCTCCCGCTCCCGAAAATTTTACCCATAAAACGGCTAACGTTAATGGTGTAAACATCCATTACGTTATAGGTGGCAAAGGAGAGCCTTTAGTACTAATACACGGTTTTGGCCAAAACTGGTACATGTGGAACAGGATTATGCCGGAACTGTCTAAACATTTTACAGTAATTGTGCCGGACCTTAGGGGTGTGGGCGAATCAGACAAACCGGAAAGCGGTTATGATAAAAAAACCATGGCAACAGATATTCATGAGCTTGTAAAACAACTGGGCTATGATAAAATTAACCTTGCCGGCCACGACATCGGCCTTATGGTAGCTTATGCCTACGCAGCACAATATGGCAGCGAAGTAAAAAAATTAGCGTTAATGGATGCGCTGCTACCCGGTGTTGAGCCTGTATGGTCTCAGGTATCTGCTTCTGCGTGGTGGTTTGGTTTCTTTGCATGGCCTGGATCAGGCGAAATTGTAAAAGGAAGAGAAAAAGAATTCCTTACGGATTTCTGGCCTATGGTTGGCCATGTTAAAGACCCGTTCACTCCACAAGAATCAGCCGAATTTATCAGGGCCTATGCCGTTGAAGGCGGTACAACATCAGCTTTTAAATGGTTTGGCGGCTTTAAGCAGGATGCTATTGACAATGCACAGTTCATGAAGAAAAAACTAAAAATGCCTTTACTGGCAATGGGTGGCGAATATTTTGCAGCAGCATTCCTTAAAGAACATTCAAAGCTTGTAGCCGAAAATGTAAGCGAATCTCAAATTAAAGGTTCGGGCCACTGGCTTGTTCAGGAAAATACAGCGCAGGTACAAAAAGACCTTTTAACCTTCTTTACTGCAAAATAATTTACTGCAATAAAACCAACAAATTAAAAATGGTGGCAGCTGCCTGTACCAGGTAATGCTTACGGCAGCTGCCATTTTCTTTACAATCACAAAAACGAAAAAAATCATGAAATCAAATAAATTACTCTTAGTCCTGGCAATGCTAATGTTAGCCGTTGCCCTTCCTGCACATGCGCAGTTCCCTATGCCCGGCGAAGTACCCATATGGGATGCCAATAAGGTAACCCTGAAACTCCATAAGATAGCAGATAATGTATATGCCGTGTCTCCCTCTACCGTTGAAGAACAAACAACACAAGGCATCCCGCAGGCTACTTCAGCCGGCTTTATTGTGGGAGAGAAAGGTGTGTTGCTTATAGAAACCATGCTTAACAAAAGGCTGTATGACCAGCTGTATGCATTGGTACGGTCTGTTACTAAAAAACCCATACTATATGCCGTAAATACCAGCGATCATGGCGACCATTGTTTTGGCAATTACCTGCTGCCTAAAGAAACCGTACTGATACAAAATGAGTTTTGTAAAGAGAACCTGGGCAAAAATTATGAGAACATAAAACAATTCATGATTAGCCTCTTTGGCAAAGGGCGGGGTATAGAAGAGAGCGTATACCGCCCTGCAGACATTACCATTGCTGTAAACCAGTCGCTAAAGCTTGACATGGGTGCGGGTAATATTGTTGAAATGATTAATGTGGGCACGGCACAATCGCCTGCCGATCTTTTTATTTACCTGCACGGATCTTCTAAAAACGTGCTTTGGGCCGGCAACCCCATTATTGCCGAAAGCCCTGCCATTCCGTGGCTTTTTGACGGCTATTTTCTTGAACCGGTAAATAATATGAGAAAAATTTATGATATGGTGGGCGAGAATGATGTGGTGGTGCCCGGCCACGGCCGAATTACAAATAAGGCAGGCATGAAGTTTACCATGGATTATCTTACAGCGCTTAAAGCCAATGTGGAAAACGCCATTAAAACCGGAAAAACCCTTGAGCAGACTAAAGCC
>JAZKDS010000262.1:0-391 GCA_040387455.1 Bacteroidota bacterium | reverse complement strand
ATGCTTTGTTCAACTGGCTGCACTACAATTTTAATATACCAAACGCCTATAAAGACATTAAGGCGAACACAAGGTAGCTACAACTCATCTACACCTAATTATCATGAAAAAGACAATACTCCTGGCGGCACTACTTTGCTGCTTATACGGGGCAGCCCAGCAATACCCTGATTTTAAGCCCCTTCGTTATGATGAAGACTACAGCTTCCTGGCTGCCGATACTACATCGGGCAACTGGTACAAAACGGTAAAATATACGCCTTTATCATCTTCAGGAAATACCTACCTGAGTTTCGGCGGCGATATCCGTCATCAGTATTTTTATATCCATAATGAAAAATGGGGCGATGACCCCCGCGATCCTGACGGTTACCTGTTTACACGGTCGCTT
>JAZKDS010000261.1:0-4281 GCA_040387455.1 Bacteroidota bacterium | reverse complement strand
CTACGCCTTCTACCTCAAGGCCCAGGTCAGTAAGTAGTGCTGCCGTTTCTTCAGATTTCCAGTCAAGTTTAATAAATTGTTTAAGCCAGTTGTAGGATATGCGCATTTGTATCTATTTTATTAAAGCACGCAAAGATAAGAATATCGGTAAACATTCCATACAAAACACAACTATAATCATCCATATAAATCTAATTGTAATTATGGTGTGCAACAATAATTTTATTTTGGGCATAAGTAAAATCCTTACATTTGATTTTCTTAATATACAGCCATGAAGCAATTTTTTGTTAGCCTGATCTTACTTATATCGCTAACCCTGCAAGCCCAGCTAAAAAGCCCGGCAGAATTTTTACCTGATTACGGCAAGCATGTTACTTATTACCATCAACTTGAGGCTTATTTTGCACAATTGACTCAAAATTCAAATATGATTCAGCATACAGTATATGGGCAAACCTATGAAGGGCGCGACCTGCATGCGTATTATATTTCTACACCCGAAAATTTAAAGGATATAGAAAACATAAGGCAAAACCACCTGAACCAGATAGGTATGGGCGGTAAGCCTGCATCTGTAGGTAATAAAGCTATTGTATGGCTAAGCTTTAATGTACACGGTAATGAACCTGCCGCAGCCGAAAGTGCCATGAATGTGGCCTATGAGCTTATAAACCCTAATAATGCTGCTACAAAAGAGTGGCTTAAAGATATTATTGTAGTGCTGGACCCATGCCTTAACCCTGACGGATATTCGCGCTACGGCAACTGGCTACACAGCATAACCGGGCAGCAACTACACCCCGAGCAGAGCGACAGGGAGCATATGGAGCCCTGGCCGGGTGGTAGAGAAAACCACTATGCTTATGACCTTAACCGCGACTGGGCCTGGCAGATACAGCAAGAAAGCCAGCAGCGCATAGCGCTATATAACCAATGGATGCCTATGGTACATGTAGATGTGCACGAAATGGGATATAATGAACCATACTTTTTTCCGCCTGCGGCAGAACCTATGCACGATTTTATAACAAAAGCGCAAAAGGATTTTCATACTGCTATAGGCGAAATGACCTCTAAAAAGTTTGATGAAAAGGGGTGGAGTTACTATACACGAGAAATTTTTGATCTGTTTTACCCCAGTTATGGCGATACTTACCCAACCTTTAATGGTGCTGTAGGTATGACCTATGAGCAGGGTGGTATAGATGCAGGCCGTGCGGTAACAACAGATAACGGTACTGTGCTGACATTGCAGGACAGGATAAACCATCACACAACTGCCATTTTAACAGCTGTAGAAACGGCGGCATGGCAGCGCGAAAAGCTGATTAAAAATTTCAGGTCTTATTTTAAAGACAGCCGCGAAAACCTTAAAGGAAAATATGAAACCTATATTATAAAAAATGGTGGCAGGGCAGAAGAGCTTGTTAACCTGCTTACACGCAATAACATTGCCTTTACTTATGCAGATGAAAGCAAAAAACTATCGGGATACCATTATCAAAGCGATAAGGATAAAGATTTTACATTAGAGCCTAATGATATTATTATTAGCGCCAGGCAAACCAAATCGGTTTTAGCGCAGGTGCTTTTTGAACCTGTGGCCCGTCTTAGCGACAGCCTTAGCTATGATATTACAGCCTGGGATTTACCGCATGCTTTTGGCGTAGAGAGCTATGGTTTAAAGAAAAGCCTTGCTGTAAAAACAAAGAGCACACCTAAATATAAAGGTAAGTTTGAGTATGAACGTGTATATGCCTTTTATGTACCGTGGAATGGCAGGGCATCGGTTAAAGTATTAGCGCAGCTTCACAACAATAAAATAAAGGTGCGCAAAGCTACTAGGGCTTCTTTTTACAGAGGGATAAACATACACCCCGGCGATTTAGTGATACTAAAAGGAGACAACACCCATCTTACTGAATTTGAACAAACCATGAAGGTGATGCTGGAAGGTAAACGCGATTTTGAAGTGATAGAAAGCGGTTTCTCTTTAACCGGCGCCGATTTGGGCAGTGAGGCTTATCCATTATTAGAGGCGCCTAAAGTTTTGCTGTTATCGGGTAAGGGAGTAAGCAGTACAGAGTTTGGCCAGGTATGGTTTTATTTTGATAATATTTTAGATTACCCTGTTAGTATTGTAGATGTGGCTAACCTGGGCTGGATTAAACTAAGCGATTTTAATACGCTTGTAATTGCAGATGGCTGGTATGATTTTAACGAAACTCAAAAAGCACAAATAGATACATTTATTGATAACGGCGGAAAAGTAATAGCACAGGGTAGTGCGCTTACTATTTTTAACGACAGGCAGGGGTACAGCCTTACACACTTTGCTACAGAAACCGGCCGCAGTGCCGACAAAGATGCAGATGATGCCGAAGAACTTGAAGCGCGCTATTATAATTATGAAAGCTCTTTAAGAAGGGGGATATCTTCTTCAGTATCAGGAGCAATTATTGAGAATGTACTTGATAAAACGCACCCGCTTAGCTATGGCCTTGGCGATACTTATTTTAGCCTTAAAACAACATCTGACTACTACCAGCTATTAAAAGGGGCAAGCAATGTAATTTATGTGCCTAATGGTTATAAAAGTTTTGGCTTTATTGGCAGTAA
Source organism: Bacteroidota bacterium (assembly GCA_040387455.1). GTDB lineage: Bacteria > Bacteroidota > Bacteroidia > Flavobacteriales > Flavobacteriaceae > Flavobacterium. The sequence goes on along the minus strand of JAZKDS010000261.1, from coordinate 1,659 downwards.
CCTTAAAAAGAAGCTTGGTAACACAGTAAGCTATGCTGTAGAGCATAAAGGCAACGGGCAGGTAGTGTATATGATAGATAACCCACTATTTAGGGGTTTTTGGGAAAGCGGAAACCTTTTATTTGGTAACGCTGTGTTTTTAGTAGATTAATTTTAAGGTTTGCCTGTTTTAAAATGCTTGGTTACATCATCTAGCATTTGCTGGTTGAGTGGTTTAGTTTTAAAATCGGCAAATACACCTACTGTTTTTCTTTTTAAAGATTCATTATTTAGCTCATAAGCGCTCAGCATAACCACAACAAGGCTTTTGTTTTTATCGGGGTCTAATTTTTTATACTGTTCAATAAACTCCCAGCCATTCATGCCGGGCATGTTTATATCCAAAAATATAACATCGGGCAGCTGGTTGTTAGGACAATTTTTAAGATAGTTTAGTGCTTCTTCGCCCGATTCAATTGCTATAACGTGAGTGTTGGCACTGCTTTTTTTTATAACCCTGCCATGAAACATGTTATCAATTTTATTATCGTCTATAAGCATTATACTATTTAAGGTCTCTGTCATAATTTAAGTTTTAATACTGTAAATTTAAATGTACTCCCAATATCAGGTTCAGATTGTACCCATATTTTTCCGCCGTGCAATTCGGCTATTTTCTTACAGTTGGCCAGGCCAATACCATGGCCTTCATAAACATCCTGTTTATGCAGCCGCTGAAAGATATTAAATATTTTGGCTTTGTGCTCGGGCGCAATACCTATACCGTTATCTGCAATGGCAAACCTAAAATAGCCATCAATACTTTTGCATGAAATTGTAATTTGCGGGGGTGTTTCTTTCTTTTTAAATTTAACCGCATTATTTATAAGGTTTTGTAAAAGCTGCCTCAATTCAGTTTCATAAGCATATAATTTTGGTAATTCCCCTTTTACTAAAACGGTTGCATTGTTGGCCTCAATAAGCCCTTTAAGATCTGCCAGTACATGGTTAATAACCATCTGACTATCTATAAAAGACATTTTCCTGTCCTGGCCCAGCTTACCAAATTCAAGCAGGGAACGTACCAGTTTTAGCATACGGCTAACTGCACTATCTATACTTTGCAAGTGTTCTTTTACTTCGCCGTGTATTTGCTCAGGATAATCTTCCTGTAGCATTTCAATATAATTAGAAACGGTGCGTAATGGTTCCTGCAGATCGTGTGATGAAATGTAGTTAAATTGCTCAAGTTCTTCGTTTTTATGCTGCAGTTCTATCACTTGTCGTTTTATCGTTTGCTCGTTTGCCCGGCGTGCGGTTATATCAATAACAAATGACAGTATTCGCACCCCTTGATCTGTATGTATAGGTGTTAATACAATTTCGATAGGGAACAGGGTGCCGTTTTTCCGCATAACCATAATTTCATCATCGAGGCTATAGGAGCTTGTTTCAGGGTCATTTAAAAATGAACCCCGCCTTTGCATCCACATTTCGCGCATATTTTCGGGCACCAGAGAACTCACGCTCCTGCCTATCATTTCTCCTTCATTATAGCCAAAAAGCTGTTCAGCCTTTTTATTAACATCAAGTATACTGCCGTCTTTGTTAGAAATTGCCAGTGCATAAGGCGCTGCCTGAACCATTAAATGCAAATTTTCTTTTGCAACATTAAGTTTT
>JAZKDS010000260.1:0-3130 GCA_040387455.1 Bacteroidota bacterium | reverse complement strand
TGATCCGGTTGGTATTGACCCACCCGCTGACGGTTTTGGGGTGCACCCGGAACACCCGGCATAAACTGGGGCAACTGGGATAACTTTAGCGCCTATACCCAAACCCTTACCCACGCATCAACACCGTTTTTAACCCAGGTTTTTGCCGTTACCGCCACCGTGCTCGAAGCTCTGTTTGCCGTGCTGCTGCTTGCAGGGTTTAAAACTCGCTATGCTGCCGTGGCATCGGGCGTGCTTTTAACTTTTTTTGCCCTGGCAATGCTAACGGCCGTAGGGCTTAAACCCACACTTGACTATTCTGTTTGGGTGGGTGCGGCAGGCTGTTTTTTACTTGCCCAAAATAATGACTACAAATATTCTATAGATAACTTTTTAAACAAATAAACCATGACACCACGTTTAAACATCCAGAACATTGAACCCGAAGCTTTTAAAGCCATGTATGCCCTTGAGAAATATTTGGCTACTACCCAACTTACTACCACCCATAAGGAACTTATAAAAATAAGGACGTCGCAAATAAATGGCTGTGCTTATTGCCTTGACATGCACACTAAAGATGCCCTTAAGTATGACGAAACCCCACAGCGCATTTTTGTATTGCCCGCCTGGCGCGAAACTAACCTGTTTACACCTGAAGAGCGCGCCATACTGGCCCTGGCCGAAGAGGTTGCCCTGATTAGCAATGGCGGCGTTAGCGATGCTACGTATGCAACTGCGATGGAAGTATTAGGCGAAACGTATGTGGCACAGGCTATAATGGCTACCGTTACCATAAATGCATGGAACCGTATTGCCATAAGCACCCAAATGCAGCCGGCGCAATAATTTGATTATTTTAATTTTAGATGGAAGAAGCCGCACGGGAGTGTGGCTTTTTTTATTAATGCAAAAAATTGAACCCTGATTTGATGATTGAACCCGATGCTACAAAGATACGATTATTTTTATAAATACTAAGAAAATTTTCTAAATAATTTTTTACTGATATTTATTCAGCAAAAAAAACGTCACTGGAAAAACCTCTCCGGGACGCTACTACTTTTTACTGAATGTCGAAGTCCGAAAGTGAAAAATTAAGCATTTTTGAGGATGCTATTGTAAGATATTATTTATAATTTTTATCAGTCCGTCAGTATCCGTTTCGTTGGTATTTACGCCTATATTTTTTCCGCCATACGGTTCAAAACGGTTTGGGTCGGTTACCGAAAAAAGACCTACTGTAGGCACTAAGGCCGCCGCTGCCAGGTGCATAATACCGCTGTCAGCCCCTATAAACACTGAGCAATTTGCCATTAGGGCACCTATTTCGCGCACGTCTTTGCTGTAGTAGCTTGGTGCTTTAAACCCAATTTGAGATACATTCTCGGCCGGAAGCACTTCAACTATATTATAATCAGTATATTGTGTTAGCAGGCGCTGGTATACGGGCTCCCACCACTCAGGAGGGTAACATTTGTTGCCGGTAGCAAAAGTAAAGATACAAATGGTTGGCTTACTGTTATTTACCAGTGCTGCAAGAGCCGTTTTGCCTGCTGCGAGCTCGGCATCATTAAGCATAAGGTTTAGCGGGGGTACAGGTCTGGTTGTGGCTTCCTGCCCTGTAAAATGGCGCAAATTATACACAGGGTACTTTGCCATGTGCTGATAATCAGGGTGTTTTGAGGTTACTTCTTCGCCAACTTGGCCAAAAATCTTGTAGGTACTGCCGGCTATCCCGGTAGAGATCCTGCCACTGCTGCTGTTTGTTGCCACGTTGATTACCAGGTCATAACGGTGTTTTTTAAGTCCAAACCAGCTGCCCAGATATTTGCCAAACTGCTTGAAGTGCTTTTTTGGCAGGGCCAGTATTTTGCCTATGCTGCTGTAGTTTTTAAACACTATGGGGCCCAGGCCACCTTTAATAAACAGGTCTACCTTGCACCCGGGGAAGAGTACTTCAAGTTCCTGAACCAGAGGGGTTATGAGCAGTAAGTTGCCCAAGCGATGGTTAGGGCGCGATATCAATACACGTTTTACGGGCGTATTGGGGTTAAAGGCTTTATTTGCATGGCTGCTGCCCAGCTTACTGGTAAGGTTGTGGGTTAGCAATCGCCTGAAAACGTTTACTTTATGCTTAAAACTCATGCTCTTGTTTGTTTATGTAGGTGGCAAATGTAGCAATAAATTTTGTCAGGATGTTTTTTAGGCTACAACATAGGCGGCTTTGGATACAATGAAGCATAGCATTTCTTGCTATCTTTGGGTAATTAAATGACTACAATTATGTCCTACTGCTCTGTAATTGAACACATGGCGCCCGAACGCAAGGCGCTGCATAAAAACTACCATGATAACCACTACGGCTTCCCGATTGAAGATGATAACGAGCTGTTTTGCAGGCTTGTAATGGAAATAAACCAGGCGGGCCTGAGCTGGGAGCTTATCCTAAAAAAGGAAAACAGCTTTAGGCTGGCGTTTGATAATTTTGATATTGGCAGGGTAGCGGCCTATACCGAAACCGACCGCGAAAGGCTGCTTAGTGACCCGGGAATCATCCGTAACAAACTGAAAGTGAATGCCGCCATAGAAAATGCCAAGACCATTCTGCAATTGCAAAAAGAGTACGGATCGTTTAAAAACTGGCTGGAGCACCACCACCCAAAGACTAAAGATGAGTGGGTTAAGCTGTTTAAAAAGACTTTTAAGTTTACCGGTGGCGAAATTGTAAACGAATTCCTGATGAGCATAGGTATGCTACCGGGTGCCCACGTGCCCGATTGCCCTGTATATAAGCAAAATATAGAGGAGGGGGCACTATGGGTTAACGCTGTTTAGGGCTCATTTTTTGCCATTTGGCAAAAAATATTTGGCAACTGCAACATAATTTTACACTCTATGGATGAGATGATTACCGCCATGCTTCACTATGGCAACCTTAATATGCAGCAAATTGACCTTATTAAAAGCCGGCTTACGGAAACCACCCTTAAAAAGGGCACTTATTTTTCGGAAGCTGAGAAAATTGCCAACCGTGTAGGGTTTGTAAATCAAGGTGTTATGCGGGTATGTTACTACAATAATAAGGGAGAAGACATTACGCGCTGCTTTATTCCGCATGCGCTCTGTTGTTGTTGAACGCCGCGATGCT
>JAZKDS010000259.1:289-10085 GCA_040387455.1 Bacteroidota bacterium | reverse complement strand
GTGCCTGCGCTTTGTATATTGCCGTTAGGACCCTCGGCGGCTTTAGCGCTCCCGGTAGAGAGTACTATGCCGTCTTCAAAAGGAAAGTTAGTATTGGTTTGCGAAAAATAGCCTATGCCATTAGGTTGGCCTGCAATTAGGCTACTACCGGTAGACGAGGTAATGTTAGTAATGTTTAGCCCCGGCTGTGCTGCAAAAACATTTTGCACTAATTGCTGCGGCGTATACTGGCTTGTGCTTACGCTTATGCCCGGTGGTGGCGTAACCATGCAAATGGTAAAATCAGTATCTACAGGAGGGTTTGCTGCTGTGGTTACGCTGTACAGCCTTATATAATAGTTAGTGCCTGGTGTAACGTTTGCCGTAAAGGTGTTGTTATAGGTTGTGGCACACATAACAGATGGCCCCGTGCACGAGCCTTCATAAATTTCATATTGCATTACAGCGGTAAGGCTGCTCAGGTTGCTCACAGTAATAGAGGTCCTGTCATATAGTGCGGTAAACCAGTACCACACATCGTCATCGGCACTGCCGCTACAGCTCACGGTGCCTGCACTTGCCGTGGCGTTAAGTACGGTTCCGTTTACGGGTGCGCTGCAATTAATGTCCTGGCTTATGGTAAGCTCAATGGCATTGGCACACTCATTATTGCCGGGTTGTGCACTACCGGTAAATGACAGGATAAACAGTAATAGGGTTATGTATTGTTTTTTCATAACAGCTTGATTTTGTATAGCTAATGTATGAAAAATGGAAGTGCAGGATGTGCAAAAGTTTAAAAATCGATAGGCATAAAAAAAAGGCTGCGCACGGCAGCCTTTCAGGTATTTTTTTTACTGTTTAGTAGTTTATGTCAAAGCTGCCGTTTGTTATGGTGTGATCTGTCGCTTCGCCGGTTTGCTCATTATATATCTGGAAACTTCCTATAAATGTGCCCTTAAATTTACCGTTGCTGTTTACAGCCACATTACAGTTAAAATCACTATTTGCATAGGTAGCTTTACCATTATACACCAGCTCCAGGCCAGGAATAACACCAGTGCCCGTAGTGCCCTTCGAGGCACTAAAAGTTACGGTATTATCTGCAGCGCCGTCCTGCGACGCCGTAACGTATACAACATTTTCGTCAGGGCTTACTGTAACGGTGTTGTATGTTTTTTGTGTGCCGTCAATAGTCATGGTGACAGAGCCGCTTGTACCGCCGTTTGCAGGAGCGCTGTCGTCATCAGAACATGAGTTAAACGTTAAAGCGAAAGCAGAAAGGCATGTAAATAAGAATAATTTTTTCATTTGTATAAAGTGATTATTAAATAGTGGTTATTTATATATCACAATAATAATAAAATTGTAGGGGTGATGGTTATATTTTGCGCAAAAAAATTACGTTTTACGTATTTAAAATCGTAATATATTTATAATCAGGCCATCGGTAGCTGAAAAAACATAAGGGGCGGACAATACTGAAAGGATACGCTTACAAAATGCTATTTAAGATAAACGCAAAAGTTATAGTAATCTATAATGGCTTTGCCCTTAAGCAATACATCGGCGCCTATAATGCCGTGCACAGGCCTTGCCTTATACTGCCGTAGCGCCTCGTTTACATGGCTCATGTCAAATATTACCAGGCCAAAGCTTTTTGTGCTCCAGCGGCCTAATTTAAGCGTGTTTTTAATAGAGGTTTGCGTTAGCATGCCAATACCGCCTGCGCCTGCAGCTTTGGTATCGCTGTCTGCAGCCAGCAGGTTAAAATGGTCAATGGCCTCAAAGCCCACGCAGCTGTTGCTGGCGCCGGTATCTAATATAAAATTGCCTTTTATGCCGTTAATGGTGGCTTTTATAAGCAGGTGCTGGGTTTTAGATAATTTAAATTTTAAGCGTTTGTAGCCCTTTTGTTTAAGGGTATCATACAGGTTCTCCATGGGTTAATTGAGGTTATAGCATTTCAAAAATACTTTAAATTAGTATAACCATAACCTAAAACCCGCGCCAACTTTGTAATTTTACCGCTTCATAAAAAAATAATGATATTTACAGATACCCATACGCATTTATACAGTGAGGAATTTGCCGCCGACCGCGAGGCCATGATGCAGCGCGCTTTTGATGCCGGCGTTACCCGCTTGTTTGTACCGTCTATAGATTCGTCTTACACACAGCAAATGTATGATATACAGGCGCAATATCCTGATAACGTGTTTTTGATGATGGGCCTGCATCCCACTTATGTAAAAGAAAATTACCTTGAAGAACTGGCCCATGTAGAATACCATTTAGCCAACCATAAATTTTATGCCGTGGGCGAAATAGGTATAGACCTTTTTTGGGATAAAACCTTTTTAACCCAGCAGCAGGAAGCCTTTAAACGCCAGATACAGCTGGCTAAACAGTATAAATTGCCCATAAATATCCATTGCCGCGATGCCTTTAATGAGGTGTTTGATGTGCTTGAAGATCAAAAAGGCCCCGGGCTATATGGTATATTCCATTGCTTTACCGGAGATTTTGACCAGGCACAGCGCGCCATAGGCTATGGCATGAAGCTGGGCATAGGCGGCGTAGCTACCTTTAAGAACGGCAAGATAGACCAGTTTTTAAACGATATCGACCTGAGCCATATTGTGCTGGAAACCGATAGCCCCTACCTGGCACCCGTGCCACACCGCGGCAAACGTAACGAAAGCGCCTATACCGCATTAGTAGCGCAAAAGCTGGCAGCCATTTATAACCTGCCGGTAGCCGAAATAGCCGCTGCCACTACGGCTAACTCTAAAGCCGTATACGGTATTTAACAAACAATTTCGGTTTAAATCCATAAAATTTTTGTTCATTTGTATAAGTTTTAACCCTTCTATTACGCACATGTCGAAATTTGATCATATCAGGCCCTTTTATGATACCGAAGTAAATGAAGCCTTACGTAGTGTAGCACACCACCCTATGATGAAAGCGCTGATGAGTTTTACGTTTCCTGATGCGCCGGACGAGGTTTGGATGGAACAGCTTAAAAAAACACATTCTAAGCGCGATTTCCAGGCAAACTTTATTTACAATGCCATACAAATGGTACTGCAAAAAAGCTCTGAAGGGCTTACCACATCGGGCTTTGAAAAGCTGGATAAGCATACACCATACCTATACATATCTAACCACCGCGATATCATTCTTGATACCTCGCTGCTTAACGTATCGCTATTAGACCACGGCCTTATCATGACGGCCAGTGCCATAGGCGATAACCTGGTACAAAAAACCTTTTTGCATGTACTGAGCCGCCTTAACCGTAACTTTGTAGTGCAGCGCGGGCTTTCGCCACGAGAACTGCTGCAAAGCTCTAAGCTTATGAGCGAATACATTTGCCAGTCCATAACCCGCGAAAACCGCAGCGTATGGATAGCCCAGCGCGAAGGACGCACTAAAGACGGTAATGATGCCACACAGCAGGGCGTGCTTAAAATGCTTGCCATGGGCAGCGATGAGGCTAACTTAATGGACTATTTTAAAAAGATTCGCATTGTGCCGGTGTCTATTTCTTATGAATACGACCCTACCGATGCCCTTAAAATGCCACAGCTTTTAGCCGCCGCCAATGATGAGGTATATGTAAAAGAAAAAAACGAAGACTTTACCACACTTATAAGTGGTATTATGGGCCAAAAAAAGCGCATACACCTGCATATAGGCAATGTGCTTGAAGCCGAGTTTGACGCTATAAAAACCGAAAACGACAATACAAACAAACAGGTACAGGCACTTGCCCAGGTTATTGATGATGCCATTATAACAAATTATAAGTTATGGCCTACCAATTATATAGCCTACGACCTGCTTAATAATACCACCCGGTTTGCCAATAAGTATACCGAAAAGGAAAAACAGCTTTTTGAACGCCGGCAGGAAATGCGCATTGATGTAGATAACAAAATAATGCGCGAGGGCTTCCTTGCCATGTATGCTAACCCTGTGGTTAATAAAATGAAATACCAGGATGCCTAAACCCAGGATATTGCTTATTTATACCGGGGGCACCATAGGCATGGTTAAAAACTTTGATACCGGCGCCCTTAGGGTATTTAATTTTAGCAAGCTCCTGCAGCGCATACCCGAACTAAGGCAGCTGGACTGCGATATAAAAACAGTATCGTTTGAAAAACCTATAGACTCCAGTAATATGGATCCTGATAAATGGGTTAAAATGGCCAGCCTTATCAACCAGAATTATCATGATTTCGACGGCTTTGTAATACTGCACGGCTCAGATACCATGTCATACTCGGCATCGGCGTTAAGCTTCATGCTGCACAACCTGGCCAAGCCGGTGGTTTTTACAGGTTCTCAGCTACCCATAGGCGATTTGCGTACCGATGCCAAAGAAAACCTTATTACGGCCATACAGGTGGCCTCATTGCAGCACAACGGCGCCCCCGTTATACAAGAGGTCTGTCTGTATTTTGAATACAAGCTGTACCGTGGCAACCGCACTACAAAAATAAGCGCCGAGCATTTTAATGCCTTTACATCGCCTAACTTTCCGGCACTGGCCGAAAGCGGCGTACACCTAAAAGTACATACCGAATACCTGCAGCCCTTTATGGCCAGCGGCCCCTTTACCGCAAAGACCGATTTTGATGGTAATGTGGCTATAGTAAAGATATTTCCGGGCTTAACGGCACAGGTGCTTACCGCCATGGTAAACATTCCCAGCCTTAAGGGCATAGTGTTAGAAACCTATGGCAGCGGCAACGCCCCTACCGAAGACTGGTTTATAGGCATACTGCAAAAAGCCATAGAAAAAGGCCTGCATGTGGTTAATGTAACCCAGTGCAGCGGCGGCCGTGTAAACATGGGCCAGTATGAAACCAGCACACTGCTAAAAGAAATAGGCGTTATAAGCGGTACCGATATTACTACCGAAGCCGCCATAACCAAGATGATGTACCTGCTGGGCCAAAACGTGCCCCACCAAAATTTTAAGGAATTGTTTGAAACCCCGCTGCACGGAGAATTATCGGCATAAGTTGCGGTAATCAATTTTTTTAATCCTATTTTTGCCCGCGTTATAATGTAAAGAGGAGTGGCCGAGTGGTCGAAGGCGCACGCCTGGAAAGTGTGTATACTCCACAAGGGTATCGAGAGTTCGAATCTCTTCTCCTCTGCCAAAGTAATAGAGTGCCTCCGTTAGGGGGCATTTTTTGTTTCCGCGCGTGGCAAAGCGCAGCTTTAGCCTAAGCGCAGACACAAAAAATGCAAGGGGCATGAAATGCCGAAGCATTGATTTTCTTTGAACTGTTTAACTGTTGGAGATGGCCGGAGGCAATCCTTTGATTTAGTTGACTAACCAATTGACACAATTCGTAATTTCCAAGTGGTCATTTGGGAGTATCACCTCTATAGCATTACTTTGTAAATCTAGATTAAAACTTGCCCAAATAGCTTCATCTTTGCCTTGCAAATCTAAATGGTTCTCAATCGTCCCTTTTTTCCAAATCCATATGTTGTGTAGTAGCATTTTTTGCTTTATGTTCTCAATATTAACTTGTATAACTGGTTGTGCAGCCAAAATCGCGAAGCCTTTAGCAGCAGACATTGTTGCGTTTCCTACTGGCCAACCGGTAGTTCCAATTTCAATTCCATTTGCAGCGGCAATATTTGCTAACTCGCTCTTACAGGCGGCAATATCAGCATCTGTATCAATTAAAAACCCTTCTTTAATTCCTTTCGTCATAGCATAATCTAAATCTACAATAGCTTTTGTAGGTAAGTCCATAACATTAAGTACCTGTTTACCCTTTTTAGTACTTCCTGAACCGCCTAGTTGTACCATGGCGCATTTATGGAGTCCAAGTGATTTCCCGCTAATTTTTTCAATTATAGCAGGTAGTAATTTATTTTCTGTTTTACCCTCAACTAAGATTACTTTTTCAGAAAACAGTATACTTGATGAGTGACTTAATGAGTACATTAAAGTTAATTGATGAGCTGCTTCAGCCTCAATTTGAGGGACTGCATATTTTAAAGTATTTCTTTTATAGGTGCCTCTGTGATCTTTTCTAATAAGGACAGTATTTTTAATATCATCTTGAGTAATCATAAATGGAGAGTGACTTGTAAATATTACTTGATATCCCTCTGTTGATAGTAATTTTAATGACTGTCTCAATATTTCTATGGCCTGAGGATGAAGATACAATTCTGGTTCATCTACTAATAATAAGGTAGTGGTTGTAGAATTCCCTACAGCTTTTTTTGTGTCAGCCAAATGTCTTATCAACGCCATTTGTATTGACCTTTGTGCACCGTGTCCTAAAGACGAAAAATCTCTGCCAGGACCTTGGCCATTTTCGTATACTTTTAAAGTACCACGGGTGAAAACTTCTTTTAATTCAGGAGAGGGTACATGTACTTTTATATTAATATCAGGAAAGAATGCATTAATTTTTTCATTTACCTGAGTATCGAATGTTGTTAATTCAGGCGCTCTATCTTCACCATCTGCATCGAGTAATTTTTTAAGGCCGTCAAAGACTCCTCTAACTTGTGCACCATATTGCTCTTCAATAGGGCCAATTATTTCCCCGAGTAGTTTCCCTATAGTGTTGCTTGCTTTATATTTACTAACATCATCTTCGGAATTTTCCATCCCGGAAATATGAATTGGTTCTGGAAATAAATCCTTGATTGCGTTATCAATTCCTGTAGGATTTAATTGCCAAGGATCTTCCCCTTCGGCAAAGTTTACTTTCTTAACATATAACCTAATTTGAGGAACACCTTGACCAGGAATTTCTTGGATTCGTTTAACTGTTAGTTTCTCATCGACTAAAAAAGGCTCGATTCTAACTCGATGTTGGGCCTCAATGTTTTCTAATACTTCTTCACTAATGCCCTCAATTACAGCAGTCATTTCAATCGGGTGATCAGAATTGTTAAAGCATGTAATATCCAAGGAATATTTTTTCAATATCCATTTTATACTTTCTAAAATGGTAGTTTTACCAGCATTGTTATATCCTACTAAGGGTGTGAAATTTGTGAACTGGAAACTATGATCAATAATTGATTTGTAATTTTTAATATGTAAGTCGGAGATAATATGGCTCATATAAGTCATTTATGAATTTATGTTTATAGTTTGTCCTTCCACAAACTTAACAAATATTCCCTCACACTATTTTAAAACCTATAGACAAACAATAGACACAAAAACTTAATTGTATAACTTCGCCTTAAAACAACCACCCCATGAACCCAATAACCATCATCAACCCTAACGAAGGAGAAGCCTTAGCCGTGGCGGGCGGCAATTACCGTATTATCATTTCCGGTGCCGAGACCAATGGCAATTATGCTGTTATAGAAATGGTAGTGCCACCGGGAGGCGGACCTCCACCGCATTCGCATACCGAAACACAGGAAATGTTCCACGTGCTGGAAGGCGAGGTAACCTTTAAAACCGAAGCGGGCAGCCGCGTGGTGGGTAAGGATGGCTTTGTTAATATACCCTTTGGCGGCGCCGTACATTGTTTTAAAAATACATCAGGGCATCAGGCACGGTTACTGTGTACCGTAGTTCCGGCCGGTCTGGAGGAGCTGTTCCGTGAAGTGGGTACGCCGGTAGCGGTAGGCGAGTTTTTACCGCCGCCACCCATGGATGACGCGCGACGCGCATTGTTAAAAGAGATAGATGCCAAATATAACCAGAAAACCTATCCTCCTGAATTTCTGGGTAATTAGCTCAAAATTCTATATTGTTAAAAATCATACAGGACATCATTCATCCCTCTCAAAAATAATTTTATCTTGCCGCGCGCCATCAGCTAATAACTCAAGTCTTGTGGCGGTATGCTGTATTATAGTAAAAGAGCCATTTAGCAATGCTATTTTATAGGGTGTGCCAGTATTAAACATAAGACGGAAACCAATAGTATGGCATGGTTCGTCATCTGTCATATCATTACATATAACCAGCCATTTACCAAAATATTTTTTACTTTCGTCAAAAACGGTTACCATATTATTTTGGTTAAATTCAAAACGGTAACCGTTATAGTTGCTGCCGGCAGGCACATTTTTTTCAAAATGTACCTGCCACATGCCTAGTGTAAAAGCATTGTTAACTTTTGGGGCGTCAATAAAAGCGTCATACCTGTTATCTTTCCTGCATGAAAACAGGGTAAACAGTAGTAGTAGTGCTATAAAATATTTTTTCATACTCAAAACGTCTTTACAAAACTCAGGCTTACATACCGGCCGTCATAACCGGGCATAATAAAAGATGTAGAAGCTTTTTCCTGCTGCTTGCCGCCAAACAGTGCGTTAGAAATATATGGGTTAAGCCAGTAGGCAATTTTAGTACTCAGTATGCCTATGCCTGCTCCGGCTACAACATCGGTAACCCAATGCCTGTTATTGTAAACCCTAAATACTCCTGTTGCAGCGGCTACAGCATAACCGCCAATACCTATCCATATCGATTTATCTTTATACTCCTGCCATAAAAATTCGGCACCGGCAAAGGCCGTGGCGGTGTGCCCTGACGGAAAAGAATTCATGGTTGTGCCATCGGGGCGCTCTACATGCGTAAGTGTTTTTAGCCCAAAAACCGTAGAAGACATTATAACATAAGAGGTAAGCAGTATAACCGACCTGTCTCTTAGCGAATTTTTACTTTCTATACCCAAACCGTCAAGTGCAAACACTGCAGCGGCGGGGGCCCATTGGGTAAAGTCGTCTATAGATATTTTTTCGTCAATATCTTCTTTAACCTCATCGCGCAGTTGCAGGTTCCAGGTTTTTAACTGGTCGCTCTCTAGCCCTACAATACCATACCCAATAAGTACCGATGGTATAATGAGCTGTTTGTAATTGAACCGTATGTTTTTTACGGTATCGGTTTTTAGGGTGTCATTGGCGCTGTTTTGTGCTGAGGTTAAGCATGTAAAAAAAGCGAAGCATAATAAAACGGCTATTTTCATGGGGCGATAAATAATAAGGTTAGCGTAGTTTTATTGCATAGAGGAGCAGGGTGCCGGTTTTTTTGTATTGTATGTAATAGATTATGAGACGAAGTTATATACCAAATCTGAATTCTTTCTGAACGTATAAATTTTATGCATTTTTTTTGCCCGGAAAAACATTCAGGGCACCGGGCAGTATGCTAATTTCCAAAATATTAGTTTTGATGTTATGGTATTCGCCGTCTATTTGCACATCGGTAAAAATGTGTTCAGGCAGTTCAATATTCAATGTGTCGGTTGTTATATGCTGTGCTTTTTTAAAACCCGAAATATTGTGTGTAAGTACATAATAGCCCAGCGACAGCTTTTCAAAAAAAGTAAGTTCGGGTACTATAACCACATCCAGCAGGCCATCGCTTAAAGATGCCATTGGCGTAAGCCCCATATTGTATCCCATTTGATTAGAGTTAGATACAAACAACAAAAAAGGCCTGGCAGATATAGTTTCTCCATTACAGGTTATTACGGCTTTCCTGGGCTTAAATACAAATGCAGCAGCCACAGCAGCCTTTACATAGGCCCATAGGGTGCGTCCGTTGCTTTGTGCATATCTTTTTATCACCTGGGCATCAAAGCCCGAGCCGGTATTGCTAAAAAAATACTGCCCGTTTATACTGCCTGCATCTATTTTTGAATGTTGCCCGCTTTTGATAATCTCCAGCGCAGCAGCTATATCTTTAGGAATGCTAAGGTGCGAAGCCAGCCCGTTGCCCGAGCCTACCGGAATAATGCCCAAGGTAACATTTGTACCCACAAGGCACTGTGCCACCTCATTTATG
>JAZKDS010000259.1:0-240 GCA_040387455.1 Bacteroidota bacterium | reverse complement strand
CTCCCCCGCAGGCCACAATACAGCTGGCATTAAGGGCCAGGGCCATTTTTGCCAAATCTATAGCATGGCCTTTATATTTGGTATAATCTATGGCAATCTTAAAATCGGTCTCAGGGAAAAAGTTTTTAAGATGGTTAAGCGTAATGTTGTGTGTGCCTTTACCCGAAATAGGGTTTACAATAAAATGAATGTAACGCATTTATTTTAGCAGCTTATTGGTAAACAGGTAATCGGCCGTTT
>JAZKDS010000258.1:0-10718 GCA_040387455.1 Bacteroidota bacterium | reverse complement strand
AAAAACATACATTAGTACAATAATTGTGGTAATGATACCTACAAGCCACAGGAGAAATTTTTTCATAAACCGGGTTTAAGTTGCATTACGAATGTACATAAAAAAACAAAACGCCCGTAGCACTTGAGCCACGGGCGTGTTATATTGTATTAACACAAGGGTTACTTAACAATCCAGCCGGCCGGGTTAAGATAGGTAGTGTTTTGAAGTATACAGAATTTTAGTACGGCCTCATTTGTTACCGGGTTACTGGCCACGGTACCAATATTTTGCAGGGCGGTAACTTTTTGTCCGGGTGATACTGATACCGATTCAAGGTTTTGGTATACCGTTAAAAAATCACCATGCTGTATAATTACGATCTTCTTTTTAGAATCACGCATTATTTGTATCTGGCTTACCTCGCCGGTAAATACAGCGCGAACGCCTTCGCCAGGGTTGGTGGTTATGTCTACACCGCTGTTGTGCTGCATATAATCTCTTACAGATGGGTGGGGTGTATCGCCGTAAGGCAACGATACATAGCCGTGTGCCACCGGATAAGACAGTTTGCCTTTATTAGATTTAAAGTTATCTGATATTAGTTTACCCTCTTTAGTAAGTACAATTTTATTGGCCGGTGCCGATGAGGCTGCCGCTGTAGTTGTTTTACTTTCAGTACTACTCTTGGCCGTTTTTTTGTTTGCTGCGGCAATGGCCTCGCGCACTACGGCATCTATTTTTTGCTGTACCTCTTTGCTTTCCTTTTGTTTCTTTTTAACCTCGCCAGCATATTTTTTCTTGTCTTTTTGTATGGTCTTTACAAGTTTTTGCTGCTCCTGCTTATCCTCTTCAAGTGTTTTTTTCTCCTTCTGGCTCTCGGCTACAAGCTGTACTTTTTCTTTTTTCTGGCCTTCTAGGGTTTTAATGGTCTTATCAAGCTCGGCCATTTTAACGGTTATCTCATCGCCCTGAATCTTCCTGAAGCTTGCATACTGTTTCATGTACTGCACGCGGCGGTAGGCCTCTAAAAAGCTTTTAGAAGATAGGATAAACATAATGCGGCTTTGCTCGGTACGGCTTTTGTAAGCCTTTACCAGTGTATTTGCATAATCTTCCTTAAGTACTTTAAGTTCACGTTTTAGCTTATTTATCTTGAGCTGGTTTAGGTAAATATCATCTGTAATAAGGCGGGTTTGCCTGCTTGTGGTGCTTATAAGTTTTTCGCTTAGCTTTATACGGGCCTCACTTTCGGATATTTTGCCCAGCACCGATTTTTCTTTTGATGCTTCCTTATTAATAAGGCTGTTTAGGTCTTTTATCTCTTTCTGAATTTGGGCCTTGCGTTGTTCCAGCTTTTTCTGCTCGCTGCCACCCTGCGCCATGGCAGCTAAGCCGGCGGTTAAAAACAAGATAGTAAGGAGTAGTTTCTTCATGTGGTTTTAGTTGGGTTGTACTAAGCTTATCGTTTATCTTCTATAAATATCTGGTTAAGCCCATCGGGTATTTCAAACGGAAATGTAATTGGCTCGTCAAATTTAACCGATTTATAGTCAATATCCAGATTTACACGGTCTTTTTGCTCTGCTTCTATCTTTACACCCGATGGCAGCATGCCCGCCGCATAGTTATTGTGCGATGGGTAATTGATATCTATACTGCGGGGTTCTATGCCGCCCTGGGCAACATGTTGTTTTTTTAGCAAAAAGTTAGTGCCTTCAAACAAAAACTCTTTTATAACGCTGCCTTCTTTACCGGCAAGCCTGTACAGGCCATCATTTACCGATACGGTGTACTTGCCTTTATTAAGATCGTCCATGGCTTCGCCCAGCAGCATATTTTGTACTTTAGTATAGTTTAGCTCTGTGCCCAGCCAACGGCTTAATATGGCATAATCACCCTTAAAATAAGTACCGCCTATGCGCTCATAATAGGTAACTTCTTTTGGCGTAATAAGCCCTTTTGCCATGGTAATGCCCAGGTAGCGCACCATTACAAGTATTTTTTGGTCTTTAAGGATGCGAATCTCTGCCGATACGTTTTGCGATTCGTGGCTGTCTTTATAAGAGGCATCGGCTTTTATAAGCAAGGTTTTATACTCCAGCGGTTTGCTGTAGTGCCCGTCTATAATTTCGGATGCGTTTTTGCCACCCTCTGCAGTACCTTCGGCCACTGCGGCCTTTTTGGCTTTGCAAGAAACCAGCATTGCTACTGCAACCGCCAGTGTTATTAATTTCTTCATTTAGCTTTCTTATTTTTCAGCAATTTTTCGGCCTTAGCCTGGTATTCTAACTTCTTTTTTGCATCACCCAGTCCGCCGTAGGCTTCGCCCAGCTGATAGTTAAGCGTGGCTTCAAGCTCGGCATCTTCCACCACAAAATCAAGGCCGCTTTCCAGCCAGGTTTTTGCCTTGGCATATTGCTTAAGCTTGTTTGCACCTAATCCGGCATAATAATATAGGCGTGCCTGTGTAGGGTAGGTGTCTATATAGCCCGATGCTTTTTGTACCAGTTTGTCGTTTTGGCCGGATTCGGCGTAGGCATACAGCAACAGTTCTATGGCCTCTATATCATCGGGTACAGATTGCAGGCTTACATCAAAATACTGGGCTGCCTCGTTATATTTTTTCTTGTTGAAAAAGAACTTGCCTATTTCTTTAGGCACATTTACGTCTTTATCGCCATCAAAGTAGGTTACGGCCTTAGCCAGGTTAGGCATATACACCGGGTTGCCGTTTGCATAAATAAGGAACTCATTAAGCACGCGGTGCTTAATTTTGCTGTCTATTTTTTTGCTGCCCAGCACCCTGAACATCGACTCTGAAGCCTTATCGCCACTGCCGTTGTTAAGATGAAATTTAAACATGCTTACATGGGCAAAGTCGCTTTCGGGTATGTTTTTTTCCAGCAGGCGTGCTACTTCTTCGGCCTTTTTTTCTTCGTTGCTGCCGCTGTACAGGTAAATAAGGTCAAGATAATTGTCCTCATTTTTAGGGTCTTTTTTAATTGCCGCTTCCAGCGCTTCCTTTTGGTTGCCGTTGTTTTTGCTGCTGCTTAAAATCTGGAGTTTATACATTTCGCGCTTATCGCTCATGCCCACGGTTTGCTCCATCTCGTTAATAAGCGTAAGGGCCTTATCATACTGCTGGGTGTACATGTATAAGGATACTAAATCTTCCTGATAGTACTCTTTGCGCCATTCGGTAAGCTTTAGTACTACAGGTATGCTCTTGTTATAGTCTTTGGTTTCATAATACACATCATACAGGCCCTGCCAGTACCAGCGGTTGGCCGGGTCGAGCTCTTTTGCCTTAAGGAAAGCCCTTTCGGCTTCGCCATAATTTTTAAGTGACAGATAGTTTTTGCCCAGCTCATTATACACAGCGGGGTTATTAGCATCTTTAACAAGGCATTTTTGTAATGATGTTATGGCCTTATCGTAGTTTTCTATACCCTTTTGCGTTAGCGCCTCATAAAAATTATTTTCAAATTCATTGTGGGCCAGTGCAAGCGAATCAGGCTCCTGCTGGGCATGCAGGGCCACAGGCGCAAAAAGGCCGCTGATTGCAATGCTGCAAATAAGGGTTTTAAACTTCATATATGTTATTCTATGACAGAATAGTCGCCAAGGCTTATGCTGGTAAACTTACCGTTAAAAGCGGCGTGGTTGCCTATCATGCCATTATCTAAAATCGCGTTTTTAATTACCGCACTGGTTTGCACCAGGCTGTTTTTTATAATACTGTTTTCTACATGCGTGTTAGCCCCCAGCGATACAAATGGGCCCACAGTAGCATTTTTAAGCGTAACGCCGTTGCCTATAAAGCAAGGTGGTATTATGGTGCTGTTTTCCATAACCACGTTTTCGTTTACTAATTTTTCCTGACCGTCGTTATGCAAAAAGCCCAGCATGCGGCTGTTGGTTTCTACCGTAACGTTTTTGTTGCCACAGTCCATCCATTCGTCTACTTTACCCGGAACAAATTTCATGCCCTTTTGCTTCATGTTTTCTAAAGCATCGGTAAGCTGGTACTCTCCACCTTTAACAATATCATTGTCTAATAGGTATTGCAGCTCCCCGCGCAGGGTTTCGCCACTTTTAAAATAGTAGATGCCAATGATAGCCAAATCGCTAACATATTCAGCCGGCTTTTCTACAAAATCAGTGATTTCATTTTGAGGATTAAGCTTTACTACGCCAAAAGCGCTTGGGTCTTCTACCTGTTTTACCCAGATTACGCTGTCTGCCGAAGTATCTAACGTAAAATCAGCCCGGAATAGTGTATCGGCATAGGCCACAACTACGGGGCCGGTCATGCTTTCTTTAGCGCTCATAATGGCGTGGGCGGTGCCCAGGGGCTTATCCTGGTAGTATATGCTTCCTTTGGCACCCAGCCTTTTGGCAATGGCTACAAGGTCGGCCTCTACCTGCGGGCCAAAATCGCGTGCTACAATAAAGGCAATTTCTTCTATTTCCTGGTTTAAAACCGATGCTATGTCTTCTACAAGGCGGTGCACAATGGGCTTTCCGGCAATGGGTATAAGGGGTTTAGGTACAGTAAGTGTGTGTGGGCGAAGGCGCGATCCGCGGCCGGCCATGGGTACAATAATCTTCATTGATAATTAGTATTCTTGTTCAAAATTTCCTGTTTTATAGCTACAGGTACAGCCTATTTAACATCAACGCCGTTGTTCTCGGCGGCTTTCATAAAAATGTCTTCTTTGCCCTTTTCCTGAAGATCACTCAACATAGCGCCGAGGTATTTTTGTGCATCATTTACATAAGGCGAGCTAACTTCGGTATACATCACATAAGCCTTAAACATGTAGTCTACACCTTTTTCATAATTTTCTTCCAGAAAAAAGGTACGGCCTGCGCCATAATATCCTTCAGGGTCTTTAGGATTAAATTTTATTAAACTTTCATAAGCTTCGCCTGCCTTTTTATAATCTTTAAGGTACTCATAAGCAATGGGCAGGTTTTGCCTTGGCATACCACCATCAGGGTCAATTTCTATTGATTTCTCATAGCATTTTATTGCTTCTTTATAATTACCCCTTTTGCGGTAGCTTATACCCAGGTTATCCCAGGCGAAGGCAAATTTTTTATCTTCTTTTACCGCTTTGTTAAAACTTACAATGGCTTGGTCATAATTTTCTGCATTCATATAATCAAGGCCTTCATCATAATACTTTAGTGCCTTTTTGTTTTTAGACATAGAGTATTTATTTTTTACATCATTGCTAGATAGCAGGCTGCGAACTTTTGCACAGTTATCGTTCATGTAAGACTGAATTTCGTCAAAATCCTGATTGGCATAAATGGTTATGTTTTTTTTCAGAGAATCTGTGGTGTCAATTTGCTCCGGTTTTAAAGCCGCCATCTGGTCAACCATTATAAATGCCCTAATACATGCATTAATTTCGACAACAATACTATCGTTAGGTATGGCTGTGCTTATTTTATCTGTACATTCGCAGGCATCATCGGCTATCTTTTTAATCTTTTTTTCATATTCTTTATCCTGTGCGTTAATAGAAACCGTAAGCATCAGCATGCCTGCGCATAGTAACTGTAGTAAGGAGATTGATTTCATTATGATAAGGTTTATAAGTTACTTTACACCCGTACTGCCAAAGCCACCGGCTCCGCGTGCAGTATCGGTAAGGGTCTCTGCTTCAATCCATTCAGCACGCTCGTGTTTTTCAATAACCAGCTGTGCAATGCGCTCACCATTTTCTACTGTAAAAGGCTCATCGGATAAATTTACTAAAATTACGCCAATCTCTCCCCTGTAATCAGCATCAATTGTTCCGGGGCTGTTAAGCACGGTAATGCCTTTTTTTGCCGCCAGGCCACTGCGTGGGCGCACCTGGGCCTCATAACCTATGGGTAGTTCTATAAAAAGGCCTGTTTTTACTATGGCACGGCCAAGAGGCTGCAGGGTAATGGGTTCGGCCAGTTGGGCACGCAGGTCCATACCGGCAGAGGCTATGGTTTCGTAATTGGGCAGTGGGTGAGATGATGTATTGATAATTTTTACAGCAAGTGTCATGTATTTATTTTTTGATGAATTTTAGTAATGTAGTTTTTTCGTTTTTGTAGATAAAGGCTATAAAGCCAAGGAGCGCTACGATGCCAAAAATATAGGTTTCTCTTAGTACCGGCACATAAAACGACAGGGCCGAAAGCCCGGCCGAAAGCCCTATGTACATGCCCATTTTTTTAACGTCGTAGGGTATAGGGTAGTATTTTGCGCCTATAAAATAAGATACGGCCATCATGGTGCCATAGGCGGCAACGGTTGCAATAGCCGAACCCATATAGCCCCAAACGGGTATAAGCGCAAAGTTAAAGCTTAGTGTTACCACCGCGCCCAGTATAGAGATGTAAGCGCCCATACGGGTTTTATCTGACAGTTTGTACCATACCGATAGGTTGGTGTAGATGCCCAGAAAGAAGTTGGCGAGGATGATAAGCGGCACCACATCCATGGCATCCCAAAAGGCTTTATCGCGCAATAACACCAGCTTAAGTAAATCGGCAAAGGCTATTACGCCCAGCAGGATTACCGAACCAAAAATTACAAAGTACTTGGTTATGTTAGCATAGGTTTGCTGCGCGTTTTCGTTTTTGGCATGGCTAAAAAAGAAGGGTTCTATACCCAGGCGAAAGGCCGTGGTATACAGTGTCATGAATATGGCCAGCCTGTAGCACGCCGAATACGTACCTATCTGGTCTTCGGAGACTTTCATGAACTTTAGCAAAGGGCGGTCAAATGTTTCGTTTATGGCAAAGGCAACACCGGCCACCATAACGGGCAGGGCATAGCGCATCATGTTTTTCCAGAGTGTGGTGTTAAAGTGCCATGACAGCCTGATGTAGTGCGGCAGCAGCAGCAGCAGCGTGGCGAGGCTGGCCATTACGCTGGCTACAAACACATAGCCCACCTGGAAATTTTTTATGTACAGTGTGGCTATAAAGCTACCCGGATGTGCCGCGGCCAGTTTGGGCAGCCACAGTAAAAAGAATAAGTTGAGCAGCAGGAAAAAGGCTACGTTGCCTATTTTAATGGCTGCATATTTTATGGGCCTGCCCTCGGCACGCAGTTTGCTAAAGGGCGCTATAACCAGGGCATCGAGCACCAGTACCCAAATGGTATAGGTTATATATTCGGTGTCAATTTTTATGGCTTCGGCAAAAAAGGTGCGGCACAAAAGCCCCACGCTTAAAAATAGTAATGACGTCCAGAATAATGATATGGTGGTGGTGCTTACTACCTGCTTTTTATCGTCTGAATTATAAAACCTGAAAAAAGCGGTTTCCATACCATAGGCTAACACTACATTAAAAAACACGAGCCACGAAAAGATGATGGACACCTCGCCAAACTTGGCCCTGTCCATAACACCGGGGGTGGTGTACAATGGTGTAAGCAAAAATGTAAACATACGCGGCACCACCGTTGCTATGCCATATATGGCGGTTTGCTTAAATAGATTTTTTGAAAGGCTCAATTTGTTTCCTGGATATTTAAGAAACAAAAATAGGGATATATTTTGAGGGAGGGAAGTATATGAACAGAGATTAAAACTCTTCCTTAATTTGTTGGAATGAAAATACTTTAAGTGCTAATGCATCTTTTTCTTTTTGCGAGAAATTTTTTAAAGCTTTTATAAAATTGATAATCGTCGTTTTTTCAGTATTTTTTTGAACTATTATAAATTCTATATCATCCGATTTAAATTCAAGATTAACATCTTGTACAAACGGTTTGTTTTCATTTCCTCTCCATTCTACATAAGCCTTGTCACTCATAGCTATTTTATTCAATAACTCATTATTGTTAGGGACATATCTCCATTCTCTCTCATCATAAAATTTATAGTTACGGGTAATTTTACCTTTTCTTTCTAAATCGTCTACAACGTGTTTTGTAAATGAAAAAGAATAAAATAAATGCTGTATAGTTCCAATAATTAATTTCGCTTTAGAAATATCTTCTTCCATTTGAGAAACATCATAGCTGTCTTGCCCTTCAATTCGCTTCGATTTAATATGATCTAATCGATTTAGTTCCAAACCGACATATTCAGAAATTAATATCTGACCCTTAATTGAATTAATTAATGAACTTGCTAATAATGAATTTTTCTCCAAATAAAATACTGGATTTAAGCCATTCCTGATTGCCCAATCTTTTGACATGCCAATACCATATTTACCATACTTTGTTTTATGTGATATTGTTTTGAGAGGTATGTCACAAAAACTTATCATTGGTATATATAATCCCATTTTTTGATTGTTAAATGTGATGTTTTCTTTGCAGATACTCCCATAAAATTTATCCGATAAGATGAGTTTTATTTTTTTTATGCTATCCGTAAAATGGAAAAGAGATTTAGAAGAATTATTCATATCCGCGTTATAAATTAAGTATGAGATTAAATAAATAATCAAATATAATTATAAACTATACATTTTTAAATTACTAAATATCTAAACAAAAAAAGGCTTCCGTTTCCGGAAGCCTCTCTCTCACTATGTTTGTTTGTCAATTTAGTTGTTCAATGCTTCGGCACCACCTACAATTTCAAGGATTTCGCCGGTAATGGCAGCCTGGCGGGCCTTGTTGTAAGTAAGCTTAAGCTGGTTACGCATTTCGGTAGCGTTATCTGTAGCTTTGTGCATGGCCGTCATACGGGCGCCGTGCTCAGAGGCAAAAGAGTCGCGGATGGCTTTATACAACTGTGTTTTAAGCGACAATGGTATAAGGCTAAGCACAATTTCTTCTTTAGATGGCTCAAAAATGTAATCGGTAGCGGTGTTGCTCACTTCTGCGGTAGCAGCAGCCTGCAATGGTAAAAACTGCTCTGTAAGCACTATTTGTGTTGCAGCATTTTTAAAGTGGTTGTATACCACCTCAATTTTATCATATTCACCGGCCACAAACCTTTCCATTAGGCTTTGTGCTACGTGTGCAACGTTTTCAAACGTAAGGGTATCATAAATGGTGCTCTCGTTACCCACAACGTTGCAGGTTTTTTTAAGTGCATCATTACCTTTTTTACCCACAGCCAATACATCAACCTGTTTGCCCGCATAAGCGTTATCTTTAAGGTTGTTGATTTGCTTTATTACGTTAGCATTAAATGCGCCGCACAAGCCCCTGTTTGAGGTTATGGCTACAATAAGGACCTTGTTTACGGGGCGCTGATCTGCATAGGCACCACCGGTATCGCCCTCAAGCGTAGCGCTAAGGTTTTGCAATAATTCGGTAAGCTTTTCAGAGTAAGGCCTCATGGCAGTAATGGCATCCTGAGCTTTTTTAAGCTTGGCTGCCGATACCATTTTCATCGCACTTGTAATTTGCATGGTCGATGAAACCGAAGCGATCCTGTTACGTATTTCCTTTAAGTTTGCCATTTTATAATGTGATAATTAAGCAATTAACTAATGCAACAATTGCTACATTAGTTAATTGATAAACTAATTTATTAATACTTTGCAGAGATCTCAGCAGCAGCTTTTTCAAGCACATCTGTTATCTCATCGGTAAATTTACCGGCCTTAAGTGCATCAAGGGTAGCCCTGTGTGTAGCGTTAAGGTAAGCTATATAGTCTTTTTCAAACTCTTTTACTTTGTTAACCGGTACTTTTCTAAGCAGGTTTTTAGAACCTGCATAAATAATAGCAACCTGGTCTTCTACAGTATAAGGGTCGTTAACGCTTTGTTTAAGTATCTCTACGTTACGGCGGCCTTTTTCAATAACACCAAGTGTTACTGCATCAAGGTCAGATCCAAACTTAGCAAATGCCTCAAGCTCGCGAAACTGTGCCTGGTCCAGCTTAAGCGTACCGGCAACTTTTTTCATTGATTTGATTTGAGCGTTACCACCTACACGAGATACAGAAATACCTACGTTAATGGCCGGGCGCACACCTGAGTTAAATAAATCTGACTCAAGGAATATCTGACCGTCAGTAATTGAAATTACGTTAGTTGGGATATATGCAGAAACGTCTCCCGCCTGAGTCTCGATGATAGGAAGCGCCGTAAGCGATCCGCCACCTTTAACAATTGGCTTAAGCGATTCTGGTAAATCGTTCATGTTTTTAGCAATGCTGTCATCGGCAATAACTTTTGCAGCACGCTCCAGTAGCCTTGAGTGAAGGTAAAACACGTCACCAGGGTAAGCCTCACGGCCCGGTGGACGACGTAGTAGTAACGATACCTCACGGTAAGCAACCGCTTGTTTAGAAAGGTCATCATAAATGATAAGTGCCGGACGGCCCGTATCACGGAAATACTCGCCAATTGCAGCACCAGCCATAGGAGCATATACCTGCATAGGAGCAGGATCTGATGCATTAGCGGCAACAATTGTGGTATAAGCCATAGCGCCTTTTTCTTCAAGGGTTTTAGCGATACCTGCTACAGTAGAAGCCTTTTGGCCTATTGCAACATATATACAGTATACAGGCTTGCCTGCATCATAAAATTCTTTCTGGTTAAGAATGGTGTCAATACACACGGTAGTTTTACCTGTTTGACGGTCGCCAATAACAAGCTCACGCTGGCCACGGCCTACAGGTATCATGGCATCTACGGCCTTAATACCGGTTTGCATAGGCTCTGTTACCGGCTGACGGAAGATAACACCCGGCGCTTTACGCTCAAGTGGCATCTCATACAGCTGGCCTTCCACAGGGCCTTTACCGTCTATTGGGTTACC